>CAYUUC010000301.1:0-4463 GCA_964447635.1 uncultured Spirochaetia bacterium | reverse complement strand
CGATGACAATAGCCATTCGTTCTCTTCGGAACTCCTCCGCTCCGCTTCCGTTCACTTTGATTACGTCCCTGCTGTCCTGTGCTGTGGTTATGTTTAGTCCCATCATAAAGAGCATGAACAGAGAGATGATTATGGTAATTTTTCTTAGCATAGGTTATGCCTCCATGTTTTTGATTAAGTATTAATAATTTCAATATGTAATATATAATAAAATCTAATAAATTAATAGAAAAAATAAAATAGTTTTAACACCATAAATTAATATTGTTGTTAATTTACCTTTTTTGTAAAAAAGGAGAATTCCAAAAAAATTAAATACCAGAAGGTCAAAGATTGAATTCAAATATGAACTATTGGTCATGTGACTTATAAGTCATTTTTTTTCATAAAATGCTTGACTCTTTTCTAATTAAGTGTTATACTTATGACTAAGTGGTCATATGAATTGTTAGTCATGTGACTATACGGTCAATATTGAATAATAAGGAAAGGTATGATAAGGATATGCCTTTGGAAACATATTTTAACTTAACAGAAGAGAAAAAGCAAAGGATACTAAACGGAGCTATAAAAGAATTTGCAAAAAACAGCTTCTTCAAGACATCTATGCAAAGCATTGCTAAGAGAGCGGGTATCTCCAAAGGTAGCATGTATCAATACTTCGAGGGTAAGAAGGAACTCTATGTCTACTTATTCAAATATGCTTTAGAGAAGAAGTTTTCCTATTTTGAACATCTAATAAAGTATTCAGAGACAAGATCTTTCTATGCTATATTCGAGGAGATGTTGTATCTGGGGACAAAGTTTGGATTAGACCATCCCGACCTATTTGAGTTGAGTAACAGCTTGAATGAGCTTTACACTAGCTCAAACAAGATGGCGATTGAAATAGTGTCAGAGATTAACAATATCGTAAATATAGAAGGGGTAAAACTTTATAGCCAGTTCGTTTATAAAGCTATCGATAGAGCATTCATAAACGGAGAAATCCGTAGTGATATTGATAAACAGTTGATATACTTCTTTATAGATAGAGTGATACAGACTTTCGGGCAGTATATGCTTGAAAAAGTGTTTTACATAAACGAAGAAGACATAAGAAGGCATGTTAAACAAGTAATTAGTATCCTAAAAGAAGGAATAGAGCCTAAAAATAATAATAGCTGAGGAGGCTAAATCTATGATTACCGTAAAAAACCTATTTCATGATTACTCCGGAAAAGGCGAGTATGCCGTGGATGATGTTTCTTTCCAAATACTTGATGGAGAGATATTCGGGTTCTTAGGGCCGAGTGGTGCCGGTAAGAGTACCGTTCAGAACATTATGACCGGACTTCTTAAACTGCAGAAAGGCGATATCCGATACTGGGATACATCGATTAAGGATGTAAAGCCATCGTTCTTCAACAAAGTCGGCGTTTCTTTCGAACATCCAAACCTATACAGCAAGCTAACCGGCTACGAGAACCTAAAGTACTTCGCTGGTCTGTTCAGCGTACCAACTCAAGACCCCAATATGCTTCTGGAGATGGTTGGCTTGAAGCATGCTGCACACAAGAAAGCGGGGGCGTATTCCAAAGGTATGAAGCAAAGGCTGGTCTTCGCACGGTCAATCATCAACAATCCAGAGATTATGATTCTCGATGAACCTTTATCAGGATTAGACCCGAACACAGCAAGCGTCATCAAGGGGATCATCAAGGATATGAGGAAGAAGGGCAAGACAATATTCCTGACAACACATAACATGTTTGTAGCAGATGAACTTTGCGATAGGGTGGCATTCATCAACGAGGGTAAAATCGTAGCTTTGGATTCGCCGAGAGAGCTGAAGCTACATTATGGTGAAAGGTCGGTTAAGGTTGAGTATAAGAGCAACGGGTCTGTAGCAAGCGATGTATATTTCTTGGAGAAAGAGGAAGACAAGAAGCATTTACAGGAAGCACTAAACAGCAAACACATACAGACCATACATACACAGGAAGCGACACTGGAACAGATTTTCATGAAGCTTACCGGAAGGGGGTTATCATAATGAAGAAGTTTTTCACAATGATGATACAAGACCTTGTAATCCTGACTAGGAATTGGCTTTTTTATGCACTTCCGTTCCTTGCTCTGGTCATCATTCTATTAACCAACTTCGTCTTGCCGGAAGAGGCAGGGACGGTGAATAAGCCGGCTATACTCTTCTACGAAAAGGAAGGAACAGCATTCTCCAACTATCTAAATCAGGCTGGTGAAGAAGACCACCTCTTCGATAGTAAAGAAGCACTAGTGGAAGCGGTAAAGGAAAGCGATAACAGCATAGGCATCGTAGTGGAAAAGGGTCTGCCAGAACCTGTGTTCACAGTCATCCATCAGGGAACGGAGTCTGAAGTGATTAAGAACTATCTGGAGATGAGCCTTGAAGTCATATCCAGAGGGATGAGCGGATATCCAATGCCGGATAACTATAAAGTCGTATCGCTGAGACCTCAGGCAGACCCGATACCGTTTAACCTGATGCAGTTGCCATTCTTCATCGTTATGGAAGCGGGGATACTGGGTATGATGCTCATAGTCATCATGGTCTTTCAGGAGAAGCAAGAGGGTAGCATCAGGGCATACCGCATCACACCGGGTGGTATTCTAAGATACATCGGGGCTAAGATGACCTTGCTTGTTTTCCTATCAACGATATACGCTTTCATCATCGCCGTTTTCACCGTCGGGTTCAGCTATAACATACTTCAGTTCCTCATCATAACGATACTAGGTTCGCTGGTTATCGCTTTGATTGGGTTTGCTACATGTGTGTTCTTCAATGACCTATCGGAATACATATTCGTAATGATAGCGATAATGGGTGTGATAGCACTGCCGGTTATGTCATACTTCATGCCGTCGTTCTCACCTTGGGTGATTAAACTCATACCAGCTTATCCGATGCTGTTCGGCTATAAGGAAGTGTTCTTCCCATCGGGTAGTGAGACTTTCATGCTGGATGTGACCCTACCGCTTATCATCGAAGGTGTGATACTGCTTGGATTGACTTATCTGCTGGTGAAAGTAAAACTATTCAAGGAGGGAAGATAATGATTAAAAGACTGTTTAACTTTATACTAAAAGACATGGTGATGGCACTAAGAAACAATATGTCATTGTACATTCTCATTTTCCCCATCATCTCTGCCGGTGTGGTTGCAATACTCCTTCCCTCATTCGAAAGCGGAAGTGCTACCTTCGCCATCAATGAGAATGCGGTGGAGCAGAAGGTAATCGATGAGTTCGGCAAGTTCGGCAACATCGAAGTATATCAGACCGATGAGCAGGTGGAAGCAAGAGTGAAGGATGTGGATGATGTCATCGGATTAACCAAGAAGGGTGACACCTATCAAGCAGTCTTAGAAGGCAACGAAACCGGCGAAGCAGTAGTCTATAACGATACCGGAGAGGCTGTGGATGGATTAGTCCCTATGATGATGAACTATATCCTTGCTGATGAGCATATAGCAGAGTTTAGTTATGAGAGTCTTGGTTCGGAGAAATCATACATGAAAGAGTTCATCCTGTGTATACTTATATTAGCTTCAATTCAGATGGGTGCTATGGCTATAGCCTTCAACATAGTGGATGAGAAAGAGCAGAAGTCTATACATGCTCTGGGTGTGTCGCCTTTGAACATGTTTGAGTATGTACTAGCGAGGGGTATCATTATATTCATCATTGGGGTATTACTCGCTGTGGTCGATGTGTTGATACTTACCGGGTTCGATACCAACTATCTGTTGTTGTTGCTCGGGGTTCTTTGTTCGAATATGGTTGGCATACTCCTTGCTTTCATCATCGGTGGTTTTGCGAACAACCAGATTAGTGCTATTGCCATCATGAAAGTGGCATTCATGGCATTCATGGGCATACCGATAGGCGGGTTCTTCGTTCCGGAGGCGTGGCGTTTCCTGTTCTACCCGTTCCCTAACTACTGGATGTTCAACATATTCACCAATATGTTCATCGAACCACAGCCGGTCGGATATTGGTGGTCGCTGGTGCTTACGGTAGGAACGAGCCTTGTTTACTTGATGGTGCTTTTTCCCATAATTGGAAAGAGATTAAAATTAAGATAGATAAAAACCTCTCTCTAACTCTCTCCTAATGAGGAGAGAGGATTAGTAAAATAGAGGGTAAATTAAATTTAAAGGAGGTAAGCCTATGCCTTGGTGGGGTTGGTTATTAATCGGAATTGGTGCTGTACTATTCTTGGTGGTAGTGGTACCGCTGAAGATGAGAATATTAAAGAAAATGATGGGCAAGAAAGAAGAAGAAACAATCGAAGAATAAAGCTTATCATTATAAGACCAGTCGGCCAGATTATATTTGGTCGGCTGGTTTGTCTTTCCTGCATTTTTGTTCACAATTCAAAGTAAAATGTGTTATATTTAATGTAAAGATTAATCGGAGAATTAATATGCATAAAATAG
>CAYUUC010000300.1:0-4489 GCA_964447635.1 uncultured Spirochaetia bacterium | reverse complement strand
TCACTTCCTGAATAGGTATTGATTATTTTCCCCACCTAAGTGAGACATTACATCCCATTTTACATTCTCCCATTCATCATATATTGCCTTAAATGAATACTTCCTATAAAGCAATAGATACGGTACCTGGTCATATAATATCTTATACATATCATCCCAATGTTGTTTCCTAAGATGAAAATCGGGTTCATTTCTAGCTGTCTCGAATAGAATATCTACTTCCGCTTCCCACTCAGTAGCAGGTTCATCCTGATACGGATGCCAGAAGTGAAGGTTAGCCGAGGAACGCCACACATTAGCCCCTGATGAAGGCCATATCCCACCAGTAAGACCCATTACCATCGTTTCCCAGTCAAAATTGCTTATCAATTTTTGAACTAAATTATCGAAATAAATATCCCTCGCCTTAACATCTATACCATAATCATTCCAATTAGATGAGATGATATGCATTACCCGAATCCTCTCTTCATTACTCGTATTGGTTAATAGTTCAAATGTTATATTAGTACCGGTATCGTCTTCCAGAATGCCATCACCATCTCTATCCCTAATATACAGTTCTTCTCTCAATATGCGTAATGCTTCTCTCGGATTGTATTCATTAGGGAATGTGGTATCAGGATTAAAGTAGGGAGAAGTGGGATGTAGATTTCCTTTATCCAGTTCCCCCAAACCATTAAGGACTTGGTCTATCAAATCTTCTTTGTTTATTAGATAATTAAGAGCCTGTCGGAAACGTTTATCACTAAACCATCTTAGCTGAGGAGTACCTTTCATACGACTGCAGTTAGGATTCTGATTGAAGGTAAGGAACAATACCCCTGTACTCGGTCCACCATTCCATACTGAGTATCCGCCATCCTCAGCTTTATCAACCATATTTGTAAACTCATTGGATGGTACATTAATCTCGAATAATTCTTTATTCATAAATTTTAATACACCCCGATCATAATCCGATATGATATCGACCACATATTTATCCAGATAAGGTAATTGATTGTTCCATTCATCTTTTTTGAAGTACTTTTCGTTTTTTACGAAAACTATATTCAAATCTTGATTAAATTGATAAGGTATCCATGGACCATAAGCCAGTAACTCATTCACCGGAGTATAAATATCCCATAACTCCTTTAATCCTTTTTCTCCTTCTGCATCCATAACAGGTTTTATTATATGCTTAGGCATAACTCCACCTGATATTATTAATTCGGGATCGCCTATTTGTCTTGGATATTCATATTTGAAAGTGTATTTATCTATCTTTTTAGCTACTATAGGCAATTCCACCCCGTTTTCTTCTATAAAAGTACTATAATATGCATTATGCCCGATATCAGGATTAGACATAATCTCATTCCAATAATACACCCAATCGTCAGCAGTCATATGCGTATCATCCGACCAATATATGTCTTTCCTTAGATAGATAATGATTTCCATCTTATTGTGGTAATCATCCACAACAATATCATATCCTGGACCTTCATCTCCCTTAGAATGATCACCCAGGAATACATTCCATTGACCAGAATCATAATTGATATCCATTAAACCAGGCTGTAATCTGTAAATCATATTGGAAGTGATATAATCATTACTTTGAGTGTCATTCCAGGATGATGGTCCACCTAAATTATAACTTACAAATACCCCTCCCGGTTTCCCCTTTTTAAACTTAATAGGTCTTGTATTCCTTATAGTACCTGGGATGTCCCTTGGCATAGGAACTAAAGAGGTGTTTGAATCTATATTTTGATTATCTTGATTTTCATTATGGTTATCTGTATTGATATTTGGTTTATCCTCACCTATTTTGTAAATTCTAACCACCCTGTCAATTTCGTTAATAAAGTCATCATAAGAGGTTTTATCATAAGGTACTTCTATATTACCATTTATAACCAATTCCTTTATTCTTTCAACTTCATCTAAAACGCTTTCCCTAACAGCAGGATGTGTTGGAGCATACCCGACACCATTTCCCTTTAATCCGTATTCCAAAATCTCTCCACCATGAAATTCCCCCTTTTGTAATTTAACCGCTATATCATATACAACATTATCTATTCGTTTTGTCATAGAAGTTAAAATATTATCCTGAACAAGATTTCTTTGGTCAGAATCCACACCGATAGCCCATTTATCATGATCTATAGCCGCCTGGAATAGTCCTTTACCTACGTTCCCAGCAGCATGAAAGATTATATCATAACCGTCATTATAAAGAGAATTACCGAGTGTTTTTCCTAAGGAGGCATCTACAAATGAATCTGCCCATACATCAATCAGCTCAATGTTACTATTAACTAATAAGGCTCCTGCTTTGAATCCATACATGTATTTATCAATTAATGGGAACTTTATTCCACCTATAAAGCCAACTTTATCGGTTTCCGTCATTAATCCAGCAATAAGACCGACAAGGAATGACCCTTCTTCCTCTTTAAACATAACAGAAACGACATTTGGCGGAACATTATTATTCATATTAGAATCAATTATTCCAAATTTATTATCAGGATAATCATCAGCAACTTTTCTAATAGCATCAGACATTAAAAAACCAATAGCCCAAATTAGGTCATGTCCTTCATCAGCTAATCTCTTAAGGTTTTTTTCATAATCTTTATCGGACTTTGATACTAGCACCTCCACATCTATACCTAACTCTTTTTCCACCCTTTGTAAACCTGTCCATGCTGAATCATTAAACGATTCATCATCAAGACCTCCAATATCAGTTGCCATAGCAATTTTGATATCTGAATCATTGGTATCATCATAGTTAACAGTAAAATCATTACTGATATCCGATTCATCTTCTCCCATTATATAAACCCTAACTTGCATCTCGACATCTTCCAACGGTCTATCCCTTAAATCTCTTTTCACATAAGCAATTTCATCCACAACATCCAATCCTTTGGTAACCTTACCGAATACGCTATACTTACCATCTAGGTGTGGTGCGTCATCTTGCATAATAAAGAACTGAGACCCTGTAGAGTCGGGGTCACTTGCTCTTGCCATGGATAGAATGCCCCTTTCATGTGATATATCGCTAAACTCAGCATCAATAGTATACCCAGGTCCCCCCATACCATCATTAGATGGGTCATCATCCTTTGTGTTCGGGTCACCGCCCTGTATCATGAACTGCGGTATCACTCTATGGAAAGTTGTTCCATCATAAAATCCTGATGATGCTAAATTGAGGAAGTTTTTTACATGGTTTGGTGCTACTTCCGGGAAGAACTCCAGATGAATATCTCCATAATCAGTACTTATCACTACTTTATACTGTTTTAACTCTTCTACAGATAGATTATCAAAATAGGCGGTTATATCATGGTCTTGATTGGTGTTTTGCGTATTATCAAAATCATGCTGTTCCTCACCCTGATTTGATGGTTCATTTAAGAAGCCATCCATAAATCCTGCTAAATTATCCATCATATTTGGCATTAAAGCAAAAAATGTCGATTCATTAATTTTAATCTCTGTTGATAGCTTTGTGCCAGTGGATTTAAATTGAGTATTACCAAGGATAATTTCAATATCATCGACTAAATATTGTGGTAGACCTTCCGTGAGGGACGAATCATAAGCAATGGACTCTTTGAGGACATCGATTACATTATTCATACTAATTGCCAAATCCGATGCTATATTTGAACTATCCACAACTGTATAAAAATCAAAGATTAGGTTGTCGTCGGATTTAGATACTCCTAATGTGGTTATGTTAAAAGAGGTATCATCGGCATTGATTAAACCTCCTGTTATTGCTCTCAGACTAAACTTACCTATATAACCAATGTCAAAAACAAAACCTGCTATACTCGATTTCATATTACTAATTGATTTATATAAATTAGATTTTTTACTGATTGTGTTTCCCCCTTTAACATAGGCATTAACAGCAGTTTGTACAAAATCGTTATTAGATATTAAAATCGTTTCATTGTCAATAAACAACAATGTTGCTTCGTTACTGGTAAGTCCTTCAATATTATTATACTTTACATTTTCAACCATATTCATTTGATTGCCAAAAGTCACCCTAATCTGGTCTTCATCAATCTGACCTTTTAATACAGCAATATAATCTAATTCCGTATTATTCATAGAATCATCTATATTAGTGTATTTTGATGGAGATTCTGTTGCGAAATATATGTTGTCTATATTATCAAGAATATGGGTATATTCACCAAAAACAGCCATATCCCATACCTGCTTTACAAAATCTATTTCCATCAAATTGCTGATGTTTACATAAAAAAATGTTTCCATATTAAAAGGCATTTTGGAAAAGACCTTATCCTTATTGGTCTGACCATTAATATTGGATACCATACAAAAAGTCATTAAAAGAATGATTGATAAAATAGCAATTTTTTTCATAACGGATCTTCCTTAAATATTTATCTAATCAATTAAATACTTAAAAAATAGAGTTAAGCATTAACTAATAAGC
>CAYUUC010000299.1:0-4540 GCA_964447635.1 uncultured Spirochaetia bacterium | reverse complement strand
TCTTCAGAGTGACGATTGGGTAAATGTGCGGGATGCGTCATCGGTTCGGGTGGTGTGTCCCGTTTTGCTTTGCTTGGTGTGTGGTATTAGATATGTTATTGTTAAAAAAGTATATGGACAAGTAGGATGCATCGGATTGCCGAATCTTTCAATTCCGCCTGCATTGCTCAAAAGCTAATCTGGCTGTTTACATTCTGGTGTCCTTGTTCTATTATGCGGATGATGCGTCTGGTCTCTTCGGTGTAGAACGGGAAGTATAGGTCTGATGGTATGTCGTGGTTATCCAGCTTATTGGCGATGACAGCCTTGTGTCCGTTGATGAGGGTGGTCTTGCGTTTCGACTTTGCATCTACCTTGATTATAGGTTTGCCATATAGTGAGAGATACCATCTGTTAAGCCCTTGCTGTACTTTGCCATCATGCACGATGCGGAATTTCTTCTTGGAGCGGAAGTAGAACAGGTACTCGAAGACGTTCTCCCCACTACGGATGGTCTCATCTATGGGTATGCCGTATATGAAGTGGTTCTCCAGAGCGTGGAGGATGATGGATGCGGTCTTGCTCAGATTGAATAAGCCTTTCCTGATTACCTCGCTATCGATAGTCCGGGCGAGATAATTGTTGCTATCCTTCAGTATGAGCTTGTCGTACTCCACAAACTTGAGTTCACATCCGAAGACTCTCTCCCACTCCTGGAATATAAGCATCATGTCGTTGTACTTCTCCCGGCGGACATAGCAGGTCAGTCCATCCGTATTCACCGATAGCACCTTTATCCCGTTGCTCTGTAGCTTCTCTATCAGCATAAGCATGCCGAGTTCACCGGTCAATGCTATCTTAAGCATCATGGATACATCGTATAGCCAGCTGGTATGACATCCTGTTTTGCCGAAGACTGCCGCTATGGCTATCTTCAGGCTGTTCGACTTCGCCTTGCTTCCGTGCTTTTTCTCGAAGATGCGTTTGCGGGTAAGCTCGGTGAAGATGCTTACGAAGTCTTTAGTCATGTGTTTGGGCTTCATCCGCTCTTTAATCATTATGCTTGGGTAGTAGCTGGATACATCAGCATCGATGATGGTGTGGTCATGGTCGGACTTCCATATCGTCGGCTGGTGGATGGAGTGTAGACCACCGATGCTTAGCTGTACACATAGGTCGCCCATCATGAAGCGTTCTCGTATGCCTTTTTCCATAGGCTTGCCGTAATCGTTGATGCTGATGGTGGTGTTCTTCAGGTGGTTGAGCTTCTTAATCATGAATGTGGTGTTGAAGGTTATCCACTTTGGAATTACATACTTTAGGTTGACTCTATCATAGTATGTCCGCATGTCTTTAAGCTGGTGATAGGGTGTTTTCGTTCGCTTACAGTATAGATGGGAGATAACCCGGTTCCCCAGCTCGCTGTCATCAGTGTATAGGAGAGGTATCTTGTATTCCTTCTCCATCTCGATGCGGACTTTGATATGTTCCTGTATGTCATCCTCGAGAAATAGTCTTCTCATTATCAATAGGTCGTTGAGCTTTCCCCTGACCAGCTCCTTAATCTGGTTATACTCCAGTTCGATGTCTTCATTGAACTCGTTGTCTATTATATTAAGCGACTTGAATAGTATCGCCAACTCCTTAAGGGTCTTGGTCTTGTATCCGGCAACCTTCGATATGCGGTATAGGTCGACGGATTCGTAACAGGATGGCTTAACCTTATACTTAAGAGCAGAAACGCGTGAACAGAACTCGTCAATCTTAATCGCCCGGGAGAGTTCATACAGCTGGTTATTGGTTACATCCTTGTTCTGGGCGATATACTTCAGGATGAGGTCGTCGTAATAGCGGTTGCCGTAGCCAACTAGGACTTTAGTCTTATCGGTGATGAAGTAGTGGAGCTGTTTGACGGCATCAACCTTCTTCTCCTCGGATAGGGCGAAGGTCTTGAAGGCGGCGTCAACATCATCCATAAAGCATACGATGAATACATTCTTATACACGGCGATATTGTAGAAGTATATGTATTTCCCGGAAAAAGCGTCCTCCATATCAACCACCAGTAAAAAATAGTTTCTACCAAACCGTAAGTATATACAGTATGTTTCCGTAAAATATTCAAATTTTTGGATTTTTTTTTCGATGTTTTGACTTTTATATGATTTCTTTATTATACTTCTTTGTAAATTTTAAAAGAAGGAGATAAAAAAATGAAGAAATATGTTATATGTATAAGTATCCTTATCCTTTTTCTACTTATGATTGGTTGTGGACAATCCGGGAAGAGTAAAGTTGTAGGTGAATGGAAATGCACTGAGCATTATTCGGAAAGTATGGTGGGTAAAGCCAGCATAACACTCAAAGAAGATGGAACCTCCATTTTAAATCCTATGAATATAAAAGGGACTTATGAGGTTGAAGGGAACAAGGTAACCATATATAATGATACTTTTGGAGAGAACGGATTAGAATTCCAGCTGAAAGGCAATAAGCTGGTTATAGAAAGTGATGTAGCCGATACTGTATACGAGAAGCAGTAAGCCAAAACCATTTTTCGTTTATATTAAGCACCCGCCCCATTTTTGATTAATCCCAATATATGACTTTTTGTGATGGGTCTTCTTTAAAGGTAGCAGGGCCTACAATCTTCTTCTCTACTTTCTTTACGGAGTGTATAACCCTTATATAGACTTCTGGATAAACTTCGTGATTAACTTTGATGTATGGAGCTTCGTCGAAGAACAGCATATTCTTAAGCTTTTCCCGTTCTGCTTTAGTTCGAGTAACCTCACTATTGACCTCGCTCATCTCTTTAATGAGTTTTAAAGCGGAGGCTTTCCTGTGTTTGGGCAGGGTTGGGAGTATATCTTTTATCTTCTTGATGAAGTTTTCTCCGAAGAACTGGGTAAGTTCATCTATAATCTCTTTTAAGCGTTTAGAGTAATCGGAGTGCTTCTTGGACAGGTCTTCTACCTGGGATTCAATCTCGGGGTCTCTTCCTGCGGTGAGGTGGGTTTTAACCCCGGAGGAGCTTCCTGCACTTTCTATATCGAGGTAATGTCTGGCGATGATGTCCCCGCCTAATACCGCACCCTTAATCTGGACGGAGTTTTTAGCGAAGACCTTGGTCTGGATGGCGGATTCCATTATGAACAGGTCACCACCGGACCTTATATGAGCATTCTGGCTGAATTTACATTTAACCGAGCCGTCCGCCGTTATTCGAACCCGCTCTTTACCGATAGCTCCATTTTGAATGATGACATTCCCGCCGGCTTTGATGGTTGCATCTTCCACATTATCGTGGATGAGGACATTCCCGTCAGCTTCCACCAGGAAGCCCGGTTCTACGCTACCCTTAATCTCGACTGCTCCTGGGAAGTGAATGTTACCCGTCTCCAGATTTACATTACCATCGATGGTTACCTTATTCTCGACGCTGATTCTGCCTTCCTCGTCGATTTCCAAAACCCCGTCAATCTCTGCGATAACCTCGCTGGGATTCTCTTTGTCCTTGCTTACATTAGGACCGAGTCTATACGGGTTTACCCCTTCCACTTTCGCCGGTATCTCCTTTCCGAAGACATCGACGCCGAATTCGGGTTCTTTTGCCGGGATGACTTTAGCTATGACTTCTCCCTCATTAACAGATATGAAAGAGTCCTTCTCTTTATAGTCTATCCTACCCGTTTCGTCCACCTTACCTATTTTGAGCGTCATTTCCTTTTTAAGCTGGACCATCTCGGGAGCACCCGGTACAGGAGGGGTACCTTCCGCAACCTTTAGTCTTGCATTTGTCTTGCCCTTCTCCAGAATCTTTTCTAGTATTGGTCTGATTTGTGAGTTTTCTAGGGAAAAAGCTATATTCTCGGAAGAGATGACGCCTCTTATGTCTTCAACTTTGGGCCAGCTACGCGATGCACTCATGCATATATAGACCCATGCCTTCATCTTATCTGTTGAGTAAACAATCATAGGTTCTACGATGATTTGCCTTCTGTTAACCAATTTGGCAAAACCGTATATGGAAGAGACGAATTCACCGGTTCTCTGGTTGAATACAACATTCTTGGTATTGGTTTGAACGAAGTCGGATTTAAGGTATTCACTGTTAAATTTCTCATCGAAGAAGCGGGGGTCTTTCTCGTCTATGATACGGGCGACCACTTCACCCGGCAGAAAGACATTATCCGAGCTGGTCACGATACGGTGAGCTTTCTCCTTTTGACCTTCTTTTTGGTGGGTTACGGTGAATACTTCGGCGATTTCCGGGTCGAAATAATAGAGTATTTTTTTGCTTTTATTTTCTGAGGGCATAGATAATCTCCTAAAGAAATAAAGACTTTATAGATATAAGGGTTGAATATATTCAATCCTTACTAAAACAATATATAGTTTGATATACCAAAAACTAACAAAATTTTATCTTATTACGTAGAATTTCGCTTTATTTTGATTATTTATTTAATTGTTGCTAATTTATTTTTGTATATAGTGGTAAACTATTTTTTTATATGTTATTATCTTTAATTACGATTAAACATTTATATGAGGTAAG
>CAYUUC010000298.1:0-4566 GCA_964447635.1 uncultured Spirochaetia bacterium | reverse complement strand
CAAACTTTCCGAAATTAATCGGTTGGACATCCATTTCCAGTTTGCAATACATTCACTAAGCTTGTCAACAACAAATCTCAATGAATGACGTGTTCGCCGCAAATCTTTGTTTAGAATATTTATTGATGAATTTATATCTCTATGGATTATACTACCACATTCAGAACATGCATAGACACGATCTTTTAATGTTAGTTCTTCCTTTGATTTTACATTTCCACAATTAGAACAAGTTTTCGATGTGTAAGATTCATTTATTATTTCAAAATCTACACCATTCTTTTTACATACCCATTCTAATATTGTCCTGAACTTCCCTAATAGTCCTTGAGATAACACACCATGATTTATATCCTTTATTCTGCTTTTAAAAGGGGAGTAATCGCCTACAATAACCTTACTTAAATCTGATTTTATTATACAATTAGAGGTTGTATACAGACAGAGCTTTATCTGTTCTCGTCTCTTTCTATATAAATGACTAAGTGCATTATTAAGATATTTATATCTATTACTATGCTTTTTACATTTATCACGTTTAGATTTTAGTTTGTCAATTTGTTTATCAAAATATTTCCCAACATAAGGTTTATCCATTACCATTTGATTACTATTCTCATCAACCATACCAAATAAATTTGATTGATTTAAATCCAATGCTACTCTTTTACCGTGTTTTCTTAATTCTGGTTCTGATTCTTCTACACGAAAGCAAATATAATAGTCCTTTTTATCTTTTGTAATTGTTATTTGTGTAGGTTCCTCGTTTAATTCCTCTGATAAAGGAGCAGTAACATAAGGAATGTAAAGTTTGTGGGTTGTCTCATCAAATGCTTTACCGAAGTTAATTTTAATAGTTTTGTTATCAATAAGTTTAAATCCTTTTCCTTTATCATATTCTAAGCTTCTCCATTTTACTTTCCAAAACTTGAATTTCGGAAATCCTGCCTTTTTGTTTCCTTTCTTTAGTCTTCTGAAAAAATTTTGAAATGATTTGTCCAAAGTTCTTAAAGTATTCTTTAATACTGTGTTATTCACTGTTTTAAGGAAAGGATGTTTACCTTTAAAATTAGAAAACTCACTGTTAATTTTTTTATAAGTTAATGTTTTCTTAAACATCTTATAATAACGAATAGAAGCTTCAAGATAATGATTATATAACCAATTTGTTATTTTAGATTGAGAGTCGAGTAATACCTGTTGTTCTTTTGTTAAATTAATCTTTATCTTCTTCACGTAAAGCATTTAAGTTTTCCATTAGTCTTTTTTTAATATGACTTCGTTTTCCATTTATCCTTTTTCTTATTGTTGTAGATGTAACACCTAACATTTTTGCTAATTTTCCAATTTTATTCAATTTTTATGTAATTGTTTCATATATTCTTATATGAATTTTTACAAATTTTCCTTCTGTGAAATTTCTGGTTTTAAAAGAGACCCTCCTAATATCCTCTTCGTCTCCAAAGGAGACGCCATAGGGAGGACTTAAAGAACTTATCTCTTAACCTCTTCTACTCACACTTTTACTAATTCTTTCCCCTATGAGGGGAAAGGTAGAATGGGGTCTCTTAATAAAAGATCAGACTTATATCAACAAAAATTTCACAGTAGGCAAATTTTTTAACTATTAAGACCCTTTTATATTACCGGAAATTTGATTACCGGTCCTTTTTCTATGGTTATAATATAGGTTTTATTCTGGTCATAATGTTTGATTAATTCTCCGTCCAAAAGCAATCCGGCGTTAGTCTTTATATAAAGCAAGTTCACCCGTTCAGATTTTACTTTCTCTTCCTTCTCCAGCTTACCATACTTACCTTTTATGAAGAAAGGGAGACCTTTCAAAATATCTCCTCGGTTTAGGTTCGCTGTCATGAAATTAAAAGTATCATCATTATTGCTAACACTTCTACTAATATTATTAAATGGTTTATAATTATCAAGAATTCTATCGATAGAAGAAGCCAGGGTCAGGGAACAGCGTGGCATATCAATATTTTCCAGACCAGCCCGTCGGGGGGATTTTACCTGAATCGAGCATAGGTCTTTGGATAGAAGATGGTCAGCCAAATCACCATTAAACAAGAAGGATAGATAAGTACGGGAGAAGGATTTAACCGATTTCGCCACCTTCTCGTCTCCTTCATAGTATAGCTTCATGATGCGGTATATCGCTCCGAAGCCGAAGAAGAACCCGTAGTAAATATCGTCTCCGAAGGCATTATATAGATGGTCGGCTTTCTTGTTCACCCTTTCCACAATGTGCCGTTTCTCCTGTTGTTCGGTTATGGTGTCTTTCGTTTCGGTTATAGACTTGTTTTCCTCTCTTATGGTTACTTTAAGCGTTGGTCTTATGATGTATTTTATATCATCTGGGTTTATTTTTTTTTCGATGAAATTCTTTTTTATTCGGTTGATGATAACGCCTGGGTCTTTATCCAGGTTTACTTCTCCGGATATGATGCTCTTGCTTATACTTTTCAGCGGGAAGAAGAACGGCATCTTATCCTCACCATGCAGGTCGATAAGGGTGGTTATCATATAGTGTATGGAGCGGTTATCGCCTAGGAAGCCCACGAAAGCCACCCTCTGATAGCGGAACTCTGCCAGAGCATGGTATATATCCTTCTTGGAGTGTGTCTGTATGACTAAGCCTTCATCACCAACCAGCTTTCTAAGGTCATTTGAATTCAAGGGGAATTTGGATTTAGTTGAGGAATAGGTATGTATAATCACGCCTATCTTTGGATTGACGAAGGAAGTATTAAGCCATTCCTTGAGTTCCTGTTCCTGTTCTTGTTTTCTATCCTTATCCGTTGCCATAATCAAATCCCCTCCAATGTATTTAGAATTTTGATATAGTTTTGATACCTGAGCCGACTTATCTCTTCATCTTCCACAGCTTCCTTCACTGCACAGTCCGGCTCGTGGGAATGGGTACACGGGGTATATCTGCATTGACCGGTATATGGCTTCAGTTCACGGTAGTAGTGATACAGGTCATCCTTGTCTATCTCATATATACCGAATTCCCTCAATCCGGGTGTATCTATGATGTAACCACCCCCCGACATCTCGACCAGTTCAGCTGTAGTGGTGGTATGCTTGCCTTTCTTACTGTATGAACTTATCGAAGCGACCCTCTGTAGCTCTTTACCCAGCAAAGCATTTATGATGGTTGACTTGCCCACGCCGGAGTATCCGGTCAGCACCACGATTTTGCCCTTGATTAGCTCCTTTAGTTTATCCAGACATTTTCCTTCGGTTGCTGATATGCCCATTACTGTATAGCCCAGTGGTTGATATAAGTCCTTTACTGCTTCTTCAATGTGGAGTAGTCCTTCATCGGTTATGAATGTCCTGGCTTCTTCCTTGGTGAAGATGCTTCTATCGGCTTCGTCCGCCTGCTGATTATCCATATCAATTTTGTTTACGATGATGATGGGGATTATGGCTTCCTTTTCACAGCTTACGAGTATCCTGTCGATGAATGCGGTATTCAGTCTAGGCTCTTTAACCGAGTTTATACATAGCACATAGTCGATATTGGCTGCGAGTAGATGCTCCTTGACTTTGTTATTTCGTACGAATGAGCGGGAGAGCTTGTTCTGCCTCTCTTTCAAACCGTATATGAAGCCCTGCTTGTATCCGTCTTCGCCTATCTCTTCACTCTGCATGGGTATAAACTCGACGATATCTCCGACTACGATGGGGTTTTTGGTGTTCCTCGACTTAAGGTATTTGAGTTTATCTTTCATCCTGGGGTCTGTTGAGTCTGTGCTTGATTGCAGGAGTTTGAGTTTACCCCTTAGCCTGCACGAATAGACTTCGTCCTGTTCTGTTTTTACATAGTATACCGTCCCGTAAATCTTAATGACTCTGCCTATGGTTAAGTTTTCTTCCATTTAGTCCTTTTACTATTCTTATGTAGATTTATAAGAATAAGATATGAAAATAAACTAGTTATGTAAATCTTTTTCGATACACTTGATAAAGTTTTAGCTGTCAGTAGATAATAGCTTGATTATATGATTATCCTTAAATGTTTCTTTCCCTCCATATCGATTTGGTATTAAATTTTAAGTATCATGTAGAGTAATGACAAGAGGTCTATTAATGATGCGTGCAATCGAATTTGAAACTTATGTAAAGGATGGACTAATCAAGATACCCGAAGAGTATGACCGGTTAAACAATAAAAAGATAAAAGTAATCTTCCTGAGTGAAGAAGAAAATAGTAGCGAGGATTTTATCGATTTTCTACTATACAATCTAATTAAAATGGATGATTTTACTCCGTTAGAAAGATATGCTATATATGATGAATAGAAACTCACCACCACCTATATAATCAGCTGTTCCACTTTTTGATGCTACCTATAAGGTATTTAAACTTTTAATTTGGATAATCCAATTCACAAAATCTCCCAATCATAACTTTGTTTATCTTATTTTCAGTATCCCAAAAAGTCAATAACACTTTATTATCAACTTATTTGTTTTAATTTTTATTACTTTATATGGTGAAAATTTATTATTTTAATAGTGTTTAAAATCACTTTTTAG
>CAYUUC010000297.1:0-4569 GCA_964447635.1 uncultured Spirochaetia bacterium | reverse complement strand
TAATAGAGTCATTTTGAGAAAAGCCGTTGGGATACCTTTCCTTTAATTTATCTATGTTCATTTTCATTATCTCGACTAAATCATAATCCAATTCATTGGCGATATTGGCAATATACCATAATATATCACCAATCTCATGTTTGATTCTTTCCTTATCCAGCTTATGTCCATGATAGAAGTATTTTTTAAACAAATCCAATAGTTCTCCCGACTCTCCTCCCAAACCAAAACAGAAGTTCTTAAGCCTCTCATCTTTATCCGAAAGCGGATTGACCGTTCGTTTAACCTGCTTCTGATATTCATTTACATCCATAAAGAAACCGTACCTCCTTGATTCTTCTTAAACTTATCCTATTATCAATCATCATTCATTTACGGAAAAATGTATAGAAAGTTAAAACAAAACGTCTTGACTTAGTCTGGTATTATTATTAATTTAATCTAAATGAAAATGATTTTCATTTAACTTTATCAAAATGGAGAAATGAACCATTGACCGAACCTGTTATAATATTCAATGATGTATCTTTCGCTTACTCTGGAAAAGACATGATACTACATGATGCATCCCTTATGGTAAATCGAGGTGAACTATTCGGCATCATAGGACCAAACGGGGGAGGTAAGACCACACTAATAAAACTCATCCTAGGACTGCTCAAACCTGATAAAGGCTCAATAACAGTATTCAACAAAAAACCCCATATAGTCTCTCATCTTATTGGATACGTCCCACAGGAGAAAGATGTTAATAAGAATTTCCCCATCTCCGTTAAGGATGTAGTGTTAATGGGCAGGCTGGCTAAGAAGCGCTTGTTTTCCTTTTATACCGAAAGAGACTTGGACATCGTTCGGGAGTCTCTTAGATTCGTGGAGATGGATTCTCATATCGATAAACAGATGGATGAGCTTTCCGGAGGACAGAAGCAGAGGATATACATAGCACGAGCTTTATCCACCAAACCCGAAATCCTACTTTTAGACGAACCATCTACCGGAATAGATCCTAAGTTTCATGATGAGCTTTATGGTCTAATAGACCGCATTAACAAACACGTAACGATAATAGTGGTTACCCATGACCTGGAATGTTTATCCAATAGAGTAACCAGCATAGCTTATGTCAATCGGAAGGTAACAGTAAAGAAAAGCGATGAACTAACCAGGGAGAACTTTTTCGACTTATACCACACTTTATAACGGAGCTGAACAGATGCAGGAACTACTCAATATGTTTAACTATCCATTTTTCGTAAACGCAATCTTAGTAGGAGTTTTGGTGTCCATATCCTTTGGTATTATGGGTTCATTGGTGGTTGCGAACAAACTAACATTCCTGGCAGGAGGTATATCTCACTCAGCCTATGCCGGTATAGGTTTGGCTTTCTTCTTAAACTTCAATCCGACTTTAGGGGCGATGATAGCGGGTATCATCTTTGCTTTACTAATCGGCATTATAAGTAACCATAGCAAAGGTCGGACAGATGCGGTGATTGGTGTTGTCTGGGCTGTGGGAATGTCCATAGGAATTATCCTTATAGACCTAACTCCAGGATATGCAGCAGACCTCATGAGTTGGCTCTTCGGAAGCATCATTGCTGTTTCTAATATTGACCTGATTATGGCTTTGGTATTGGATATAATCGTACTGGCAAGTGTAATCTTACTTTACAAAGAGATACAAGCAATATCATATGATGATGAATATGCTCGGATATCAGGTGTCCCGGTTAGATTATTATACTTTTATTTGCTTATTCTTACAGCATTAACAGTGGTTATATTGATACGGGTGGTGGGGCTGATTATGGTTATTGCTATGCTGACTATTCCGGCATTGATATCGGAGAAGTTCAGTCATTCGCTTTCTGCAATGATGGTTGGGGCATGTATATTTGGTATGGTCTTTGTTGTTGGTGGATTCATTATAGCTTATTTCCTTAATATAACATCCAGTGCGATTATAATACTTTTTTCTGCTTTAGTTTACGGTGTAAGTTTTCTAATCCAATATAGGATAAAGAAAAGACATTAATTATTAAAAAATGACTTTAAATGTGGTTTGGTTATTACTTTTATCCAAAACCAGTTTACCATTTAACTGGTCAGTCAATCCTTTAACCAGTTGTAAACCCATAGTTTCGGGATTTTCTATGTCAATATTCTTAGGGAAATTCCCGTTATTATTGCTGACTACCAGGGTATACTTATAAAAATCATCCTGATAAAGGGTTACATCAATTTGAGGTGAATCGTTATCACAGCCATACTTCAAAGCATTGGTGAATAATTCATTGACAATTTGAGCCAATGGGATTGCTTCATTTATGTTTAGGTATATGTCTTCTACGATATCCATATTTATCTTAACTTTTTTCCTATTAACACCTAAAGAATACTGAAGATTAGATATTAACCGATTGAGGTATGAATTGAAGTTAATCTGACTAAAATCCTGTGTCTGATAAAGGTTTTCATGAACCAAAGCCATTGTTCTAATCCTATTTTCACTCGCCTTTATCAATTCTCTATACTTATTATCTTTTATAGTGTTTGTCTGTAGCTTCAATAAACTAATTATGATTTGCAGGTTATTCTTAACACGATGATGCACTTCCCTTACCAGGGCTTCTTTTTCCTTAATGGTCTTAAGGAGGGACTCTTCCTTCTCAACTAATTTTGTAATATCCTCATAACTACCGATTATCCTTAACGGATTCCCATCCAGGTCATTCTCAACAATCTTGGCTTTGGAAATAACCCAGATGTATTCCCCGGTCTTCTTCTTAATCCTGAATTTCGACTTAATGACACCATCAGGGTTCACTTGGTCTTTGATTTTATTCAACAAACATTTATTCCTATCTTTAGGATGAATAAGCTTTGTCCATAGGTCGACTGTAGGTTTTATCTCATAAGGATCAAACCCTAACAAAGTGTAGAAGCTGGGGCTAAGGTATAACTCCTTGGTATCAGTCTTCCATTCCCACAGACCATTACTTGATGCTTCCAAAGCCATGTTGAGTCTTTGGTTCTTCTGGTTAAGTTTCCTTTGTAATTCTATTCTATCGGTAATATCTACTATAATTGAGTATAAAAGGGTTTTTCCCTTTATGTAAATTGGACCGCTGTACACTTCCACATCTCTTATTGAACCATCTGCGATTTTATGTTGGAAAAGGAAGTGTTGTTCATCCAATTGAGAAGCATTTTTCATCTTGTTAAATACTTTATCTTTGGACAGTTGGTTAATCTGCCATATATATTTCCTTTGTATCTCTTCCTGAGTATAACCATAAAAATAAATAGCGGAAGGATTAGCTTCATATATTAAACCTGTTTCCGGTTCGATTAACAGCATTGGGATATGGTTATTATTAAATAAGTTGCTGTATAGACTTTGTATCTCCTCATCCTTCTCTTTCACTCGTTCAAAGTCTGTCACATCTCTAAACATCTCCACAATTTTGATAACATTATCATCATTATCTTTTATGGGAATACTCTTTACCGAGAAAGTCTTTTCCAGTAAGGAGCAGCTCGTTTTGAGCGAACAAACCTTTCCAGTTCTTATCGATTCTTTAGCGGGACAATTATCGATATTACCATCAGGATTGAATAAATCGTAACATTTCTTACCCATGACTTCATCTAGGTTTGTATTCATCAATTCTAATCCATATTTATTAATATTCTGGATATTCAATTCTTTATCTAATATCATTACCATTTCATCTATAGAATTGATGAATGAATAGAACTTGTTTTTAAAGTAGTTTTGTTGGTTGTAATTGTATCTATCATTGAGTATATTACCAATAATATCGATGGTTTCGGTAATGTTATTATAGAAATCACTTTCCATTAAGTAATCTGCTGGATTGGATTTATTAGCAATTCTTATCCTATTCATATCATAATCATCATTACAAATATAAACCAATGGGATGGTGTAAAGGTAGATTTGTAAAGAATGGTTTTCATATATATCTTTTGCATATTTAATATCAGCTAATATCAGATCAGGTTTAGCTTTTATTAGAGACTCATAATCCAGATTGCTAATCTTGGTTATTTCACAGTTTAAACTCTCTTCAAGACAAGTTTTTATTTTTTCAAAGTGGATAGAATCATTATTAATAACAACTATATGTTTCTTTTGCATATTCTCTTCCCCAACCTACAAAAATCGATAAGGCAGTAATGAAAATTAAATGCAACATTTATTCCCCAGATAATTGTAATATTTTATATATGTTGTTTAACATTTTATTCACATTGTTTGTTACTTCTTGCTTATTATCCCGATGGTTATCCAAAGTATATTTAATAGAAGATATGATCATCTCAGCAATATATTCGGGTTCTATATTATTTATATCCAATGTCTCTTTATGAGAATTTAATATTACATCTTTTATCTTTTTTTTATTCCATGATTTTAAATCATTTACACATTTTTCTAATTTTTTATCATATCTATCGAAGCCATTAGAAAATAATATATTTACAAAGTTATCTTTTAAATAGTAATTGTCAACCAATTTAAAAACAATTTTTTCAATTTTT
>CAYUUC010000296.1:0-4573 GCA_964447635.1 uncultured Spirochaetia bacterium | reverse complement strand
ATGCTTTATAAACAAAACTTCTTCAAGTCCTCCCTATGAGGGAGGATTTAGGTGGATCTCTTTGTATTTCTTACAATTATCGAATTTTGGTATAATACCTATAATTGATAATTATTGGTATTATAAATTAGAAATTGGTATAAATTAGACTTATTGAACTTTTCCATAAACAACTATAAAGAACTATAAGTTTATATATACAAAAAAATGCAGTTATTATTAAGATGTCTATTCATTTGTATATTTTTAATGACAATAAAGAATCCTATTAATGAAAAATTTTTTTACAAATCTCACTACTAATTTACATGATCATTTTTTATATTATTTTATTGTTTTTAATATTATTAATTATTAAATTAAGTATAGTTATAAAATATTAACAATGTATCATATTAAACTTAATTTAGACAGGAGTTTAACCTATGGATAATTTTGAGAATGATAAATATATTCAAAAACTAGAAATGTTAAAAAAACAAGGCATTATAAGTGAAAAAGACTTCCTGAAAAAAAAACAAGAACTCCTCAATAAGAATAATGAATACGATAAAAGCAAAACTCAAAAAATAAAAAAAACCAATAAAAATGATTATAACAAAAAATCTGACAAAAATAGAAAAACAAAAAAAATAGACTCCTATATCGAAAATCTACAAAAATTAAAATATAATGATATAATAACAGAAGAAGAGTATAGAAAAGAAGAACAAGAATATTTCGACAAAAAAAATAAGAGAAAAAAAATTCTTAAAATAGCTTTATCCATTATAGGAATAATAATTCTAGCTATAATCGGATATGCCATTATCTCACACATTATCGAAAGCACAAGCAATATACAATCCATTACCAAGTTTATCAAAAAAGAAGAAGGCGGGGATTTTCTATTCAAAGATAATGTGAGATTTCATATCCCTCCTGATGCATTATACGAAGATACCGAGATTACAGTAACCAAAAATAGGAATAATACGCATTTTAAATTCTATCCAGAAGGACTAAAGTCAAAACTGAATATGAGTTTGATTGTTCCGGTTGTAGAAAGCATGTTCGATGATGGTAACAGAAACAAGCTTATCACATTCTACATCTACAGTGATGAAAGTCCAATAAATGATACCATCTCAAATAAAGTTCGATCTGAAAGGCTATACCAGTCTTTAGTCTCGGATAAAAACATCGGACAATATATAGAAACCGATTTTAGGCATTTCTCTCTAATAAGAAGCACAATTCAGGATAGTGCATATATATCATTCTTCCTTCCTACAAAATACCTTAAGAAAGGTGATATCCTATTCTCCCTATCTGCTGAAAATTATAAAACTAACCAGGAAGGCTTCGACTGGTTCCCAGGACATGTAGGAATGGTCATAAATAGCAATGAAGATGACAACAACATCATCGAAGCTGTTCCACCAAAAGTAAGGAAGGCTAATCTCGAAAACGATTTTGCCTTTGTAGAACATCATATGTATATGGGAGCCAGACGACCGAAAGACTTCGCTATAAATGATAAACAAAGGGAATCTATCACCAAATGGGCATTGAAGCAGGAGGGTAAAGAATGGTCGCTACTGAATAATTGGGAAAAAAATGACTTTAAGGAGTTTAGCTGTGTCGGACTTGTGGAAGAAGCATACAACAGCATAGGTAAACCGGTGGTAGGCAATAATCTATTTACCATTGACTATATACTAAGACCACTGGATATGTACGATAAGACAGCTCCAATTAACGAGATAACCGAGAAAATCGGCAATGATATAAGGTTCAGAGTTAATCCGGTATTCCTTAACCAGGATAGACAGTTCTACCTTGATTATCGGGATTTAGGTAAAACTCCGGATGGTTTCAAATTCAATGCTGTAAACCTACCGGAAAATGCTAATTTCAATTCAGATACCGGCATTTTTAAATGGGAGCATATACCCAAATTCTATAAAGGAGAAAAAGTAGAAATCACTTTCCATCTACAAGTCCCATATAAGAGCTTCTTCGGAGGTACCAAATATGAAAGAGTTTCCGAAACATTCACAATAAATGTAGTAGATAATGAAAACTACAAAGAAAAGCCTAAATTGAGGGTAGCAAAGGTTTATTATAAACATATAATAAATAATAAAAAATCAGACACCCAACATTATCTTGACCTATTCTTTGATGGTGACTCTAAAAAAGAAGAGCAAATAGAACGCAATGGAATATTTTATTATCATTACAGAAGTGATAATAAAATTGATTATATAATAAGAGATTTCGATGACGGAACCCAAGGAAAAACTACATATACATATGATTCCCAAGGAAGAATAATCGAAAGTTATACAGAAGATGAAGGCGGACATTATATTAAAGATAAATACATATATAATGATGAAGGTGAATTAATAAAACATTTTAGAAAAAGAAAAGATGACGGTGAAGGTTATTGGATTAAAGATTATGATTTAGATGGAACTTTGATAAAATCCTATATTAAATATCCTAATGGAGTTTCTGATACAAGAACATACGATTATAATGAGGAAGGATATGAAATAGTAAACTATGGGGTAAGAGAGAAGGATGGAGAAATAATAAGCAAATTCAGTTTCACTTCTGAATATGAAGAATACGAAAAGCATAATAAATACGATGGACTTAAACTCAAATCATGCACTTTAGAACAGGGATTAAACAATGAACTAGTTACATATACCACTGATTCCAAAGTAAAACAACTAGATAAGATATCCACCAGCACATACATCGAATTGAAGTTCAATAAAGAAGTCCTATACAGTGACTTAAGGAAAGTCTTTTCCCTAACCAGGACTCACGACAATGAGGTTATAAGAGGTATCTTCGATTATAAGAATGTAAAAGGTAAGGAAGACCGTAAGACAATCGTATTCAAGCCCATTACCCAATTCAAATACTCTAATAAAGACCATCATTCCATATACACCGGTATAAAACCCAATTATGAGTATAATATAAGCATATTCGGAGAAAGTTTCCCTTTGTTTAAACTGAACTTTACCACCATAGACCTGGATTATGGCTTATACTGGTATGGTGAGGATAATAAAGCAGAAAAGTTTGTACCAAATAGAGAAAACCGATTCTACGACCCGGATAAACCAACAGTTATCTATGTTCATGGATGGAAGAGAGATAGCGTAGATAACTTTGATTACGGCAGAGAGAGCTTCATCTGGGGATACAACGGCGATGAGAAGGTTCACGATACCAGCAAAACCTGGCGGGACGCTGGATGGAATGTGGGTATTTTCCACTGGAATCAGTTTGCCGATGATGACCCAACTAGTGGCATCGAACAGCCATCGTCCACTGAAGCGAAGATATGGGCAGCTAAAAACGATATGACTGAAGGAGTATTTTTACCAGATGAGGTTAATATCAGATACCGCAAACTGAACAAAAAGGGAAAAGACCCAGAATTTGTAAATACGGAAGGAATCAATAAATCTATAGGTGAACTATTTAAAGATACATACATAAAAGCGATGAAAGGTAATAGAAATGGACGAATCCGTCTGGTTGGTCACTCATTGGGTAATCAATTGGCTACTTATCTTGTCTGGCTATTGAAAGCGGAACATCAAAAAGGAAATATAAATGATAAATTATTACCGAACCGCCTGGCATTAGTTGATCCATACTACACAGATGGTAAAAAGGCTTATCTAAACTACGATACCACATTGACCAAGAAAGTTGGCGGTGATACAGTATCCGAAAGAGTGGTAAATATTGTAAAAGAATTGATCAGCTATTATGAAAAGAATATGAAAGAAGCTAAATATCCATTTGCCATAGAACAATACCAGACCTCTACATTAAGCGGTGAAATACTAGGATTTATCGGAGGGGATAAGAATCTGGAATTACGGGATTATTCAGCATATCAACGAATATTCTTTGATTATGTAGAAGAGGATTATAGCTGGTATACCCCATCATCGAGTCATAAACATAATCTCGCACCAAGGTATTACTTTCACTCTTATGGTTTTGACCCTCCTAATCTGTTGTTACTAGATGTCTTTCTGCCGGAAAAGCTTACAGGTGATGAATATAATAAATTATCCAAAGTTTTAAGAGACATTAATAAATATCGTAATATACATAACAAAGCATACACAAGCGAAGGTTTATTCAATAGAGAAATGAAGCTAAAAGAAAAATTGGAATTAAGCCAGGATGAAAAACTAGTCCTGGCAGTAATTCTATATTATTTCCTAGATTATGAACTTAAATATAAGGTTATTGGTGTAGAAAAGGGCTTATCAGCAAGCACTTATAATATCAGGGTCAAGCAGTTGATGAATGTAGACAAAAAGACCAAAAGTTACATGCATCAGATAGACCAAACTCAGCTAGTTGTAGGTAATGCTTATAAGAAATTTTTTAATAAAAACATTCTCAAACAAAATGGTAAAGGAACATTTAATGTAAAAGATGATATGTTTTTTAAATTAAATGAATAAAAAACCATCAATAAAAATTGTATTAACAATAATTTTATTAAAATTAATGACAACAATTCTTTATTGTTAAATTT
>CAYUUC010000295.1:0-4590 GCA_964447635.1 uncultured Spirochaetia bacterium | reverse complement strand
CTTTGGAGACGAAGAGGATATTAGGAGGGTCTCTTTTAAAACCAGAAATTTCACAAAAGGAAATTATTACCAATATATCAATAAGTATGTAGCCCACTTCCATTTTTTTGCTTATCTTATTCCTATCTATATATTATGGAGGCTTGACATGAAAAAATTCATAGCAGAGTTCATTGGAACTTTCACTCTGGTCTTGTTTGGATGCGGGACTGCGGTTATAGCAGGGGGTGAAGTAGGCTTTCTCGGTATAGCTTTTGCCTTTGGCTTCGCACTAACCGCTATGGCTTACGGAATCGGTCCGATATCCGGCTGTCACATTAATCCGGCGGTTAGCATCGGCGTCTTCGTAGCTGGTAGGATGAAATTTGGGGAAATGATCCTTTACATCATCTCTCAATTCCTGGGCGGCATCGCTGCTATTGGTGTCCTCATAGCTCTAACCAAGGGGCAAACTGCTGAACTGGGTCAGAATGTATATGATAAGGGTGACCTCATACCGGCTATAGTGTTTGAGTTCGTCGCTACTTTCCTCTTCCTAGTTGTAATACTTGGTTCCACCTATGAAAGGGAGTCTACGAAGTCATCTACCCAGCTTGCCGGTATTGCCATAGGTATTGCTCTGGTGGTTATACACATATTCGGTATACCCATCACCGGTGTTTCGGTCAATCCGGCGAGGAGCTTAGGACCTGCCATCTTCGCTCAAGGACGGGCTCTATCCCAGTTATGGCTATTCCTAATAGTCCCGAGTGTAGCAGGCTTGCTAGCGGGTATTCTATTTAGGACGAAGATATTAGAAGCCGACGAAGACCGACAGGCTTAATCAGTATCGCATCCTTAACTGAATAGCAAGGGTCTAGTTCGACATATGTTACTTTCCAGTGAATTAAGAAGATAAATTTGGTCGGTTTAGAAACCTTGTAGTAAATCGTATCAAAAAATATATATGGTATGGTTTATCATCTATTAACTTTCTTTATTTTTTTACCGGTATATGTTATTTTTTTGTGATATGTTTCACAAAACCCGGTCTTATTCATTAAATACCTATCCAATGTATATATTAAATTAACTTATGTTTTTATTTGTTTGTAATATATCGAAGACATTTCACAATACCTCAAATTCCAGATCTAAAGTGGTGTTTTTAATCTCACCATCTTTAATATAAATATGATAGCTTCCGCTATTGGTTAAATTGCATGTAAGTGTATCTTTAATAGGTTTAATCTTTTTATATAGTATATCGCCTTTATAAAGATAAACCTCGCCTTTATATGGTTTCCCGTTTTTGGTAATGTGTAATTCCAGATTTTTCTTTGTTGATTTTATATGGTGTATGATACCAGTGATTTCGTATTCGCTTTCCGAATGGTTAATATAAACGGGTTCAAATACAGTAGTTTGGTTGGTTTTTATTGTTTTTGGTTTCATTGATTTTTTATATAGGGTAAATGCTTTCTTAGTCCATGAGGCGGGGACTTGTTCCTTAGGGTCTTGCCATGAATCGAAGTCCTTAATGCTATCCTCATCAAAGCTAAAGTCTTGGTCAAAGCTAAAATCCTGCTGGATTTGCTGTTTATTATTAAAGTCAGATGGGTCGTTTTGAAGGGTTATGGTGGTTGATGCTTTCTTTCTACTATCCTCATTATGAGGTTCTTCATATCTTTTAAGTTTAACATAGTCTGAGACTTTCCTCCTTATTTGGTGGTTTTTGGAAATGATTCCCAGGACTCTATCCCGGTCTTGAGATGATAGACCGCCATCGACAAACATGGCGATCATTTCATCGGATAAATCAGAGATATTATCTAAATTGTTTAATTCGGGATAATCGCTTCCCGCGACATCCACTTGTGTATTTCTTTTTCTCATCTTATCTTATTCCTCCTTTTGGGTTAACTTGTAATAAAATCATCAAATATCCTCCTTTCGATTTTCGCATCAGCGCAAAGTCTGAAGACCAAGTTTCACACTTTGCCAATTACCTTCAAATATCGTCTAAAAATTCCTGAACTTTTTTCTTACCGTTTTTCTTAAGTTTTTCTTTTATCCTGTACTTAATTTGAGAAACCTCAAACGAAGAAACCCCGAGTATGAGGGAAGCCTCAGAAGGCTTCAAACCGTCTGTGAACAGTAGGTTGAAGCAAAGTTGTTCTCTCTCGCTAAGGGTTGAAACCAGCTCATCTATGATGTTTTGTAGTTCCTTCTTGTCCAGCTCCTTTTCCGGGTTGAAGTTGTCTTCGGTCTTATCGGAGATTCGGTCTACAACTTCGGAAAGGGTCATGCTGTTCTCGTCTTCGCTTATGTAAGAGCCTATCTCAGTAGCCGAAACCTCTTTTAAGTATGACTTCCATCTCTTGCTTTTGAAGAAGTCATAAACGAAGTTGCTCAAACAAACATAGAGGTATGAACTGAGCTTGCTATTGCCCTTATACCTTCTGAATAGTCTGAGGTCATTCTTCATCAGGTGTTGATAGAAATCGAGAAACAAATCTTCGGTCAAATCCAGAGCTTTTCTCTTCGAGTTAATATCAAGATTGGTTTTATTTATAACCTTCTTGATAGTGAAGTATAGAAAATTCTGGGTCTTTGTTACGAAGTAGTTCCATGCTTCTTCGCTACCCGATATAATCTTTTGAACTAAGCTGTAATCCTTTCGGTATTTTTCAGGAATATTTTTCAGACGCTCATCGGTTTTTAGTTCGATATCGGTTTTTTTCGATATCGAACCCTTCGTTGATATGTCTGACATTATATTTTACCTTACCCTTTTATATTTAATAAAAATCAACCACAAATATACGACGATAATATTTACCAAATATTTTATCGTGTCGTGAAAAAATAATAAAAAATTTGTAGAATGGTGATTTTAGATGTGTTGTTAATTTATGACATTATGAATTTTTCTTTTTTTACAAGCATGATACTTTCGTATTGATTTGGTTCTTTGAATTTAAACATCCATATGGAATATTCATTTCCATTTTTTTCAAAAAACAGAGAAATTACTTTCTTATTAGAATATGATTGCCATTGTCTATAAGGATAATATAATTGTCGGATAATCGTATTTTTTACATTCAAATTCTTTGCTTCAACAAGAACGATTTGATTCTTACCTTCGTAACCGGCGTCGACTTCGGTTTGAACTCCCTTCACTTCAATTAAAATATCTCCTACGTAAAAATCAAAAGAAGGTGTGTATTTTCTTCCCCGAATTGTTAATACTAAACTGTTATCATTCATAAATGTTCTAATCATACTTGAAGCATAGCTGAAATCTAAGTGCTGCATTTCGGAATTACCTATATTGACTGTATCAAGTTCAAAATCTAATTTAGATTTATACATAACAGGTTTAGTATTAATTTTCGGTATGTCAATATAGCCTTTACCTTTTACTATTACATACTCACCATTTTTTACTGGTAATATGAATAAATCATTATCCTTAAATATTTGTGGTCGGCTTTCTTTTGTGGTTTGGTAACAAAGAATTCTAACTTCTCTCTGATTTGTTTTGTTAAAATGTCTTGTAGCTATTTTTATATCTTTAGCGGAAATATAATAAGGATCTTTGTTAAAATTATGATTATGTATCTTCATTTTATCAAAAATTGCTTTCCATGATAAATCTATACTTTTTTTATTATCATTGTCTTTCATTTTCTAATTCCCACTATCATAATTGGTTATCAAAACTTCTTTTATTTTTCCTCTTGAATTACCTTTTGAGTTTATTGCTCTTTTTGCATGTACTATATTAATATTGTAATTTTTATACAAATTTGTAATCATTTCGGTATATGAATTTGATAACATAAAATAAGCCCCTATATTTGTTAATGAGTCGCATAATTGTTTTAATTTAATTTGCTTCTTTTCATCAAAACCATTATTATAATATTTAGTAAAAGAAGATGTTTTGTTTAAAGGTTTGTATGGAGGATCAAAATATACAAAATCATTTTTATTAATAATTTTTTCTATATGGGTAAAATCAGACAGTATAATGTCTATGTTTTTAAGAACCATGCTACAAGCTCTAAGATTATTTTCATCAACTATCTTGGGATTTTTGTATGACCCGAAAGGAACATTAAAATAACCTTTAGAATTAACTCTATAAAGTCCGTTATAGCAAGTTTTATTAAGATAAATAAATCGGCTTGCTTTTTTTATTTTACTCCAATTTTCATAATCTTCATCTCTATCGGCGCTTCTTAATTTATAGTAGTAGCTTTCTTCGTGTTTATGTGTTCTGAGATCTTCTATTAATCCTTCTACACTTAGTTTTATAACTTCATATACATTTATTAACTCGGGATTTATATCTGATATTATTCCTCTGGAAGGTTGTAAATTAAAAAATAAAGCTCCTCCTCCTAAAAAAGGCTCAAAATACGAGTTAAACACATTAGGCAGATGTTTAGTTATTTCGCCAATTAGTTGAGTTTTACCGCCTGCCCATTTTACAAAAGGTTTACAATCTACATACATGTTATTGTTAAATAGGTCATAATTTATATTAGGCATTCATCTTTTCCTTAAGATTAGGATTATTTTTTAATATAATGATATCAT
>CAYUUC010000294.1:0-4594 GCA_964447635.1 uncultured Spirochaetia bacterium | reverse complement strand
AATGTAAATCTTGGTATTTCTTTTGGAGATAGGATAGGGATTGTTGGTGTAAATGGTAGTGGTAAAACAACATTATTGAATATTATATCAGGTATGGATAATCAAGTTGACGGTGTTGTAACAATTTCCAAATCTTCAAGGATTAGTTATCTAAACCAAATAGTAAATTTTGATTCCGATGAAACTTTATTCTCTGAATGTAAAAAAGCTTTTGGTTATATTGTGGATTTAGAGAAAAAGACTCATGAATTAGAAAAGTTAATAGATAGAAAGGAAAAGGAGAATCAATCTGAAGAATTAGAAGACCTACATATGGAATATGCTCATTATCTAAGTTTGATACATGAAAATGAAGGATTTAATCTTGATTATAAAATAGAGAAAGTGTTAATGGGTTTAGGTTTTCCAACAACATATTTTAATAGAAGACTAAACACATTCAGTGGTGGGGAGAGAAGAAGAGCCATTTTCGCAAAAACGTTATTGGAAGACAATAACATTCTAATCCTTGATGAACCTACTAACCATCTTGATATTCCAGCTATAGATTGGATTATGGATCATATTAATTCTTATTATGGAGCTGTGGTTATTGTTTCACATGATAAGAACTTCCTAAACAAGACAGTTAATAAGATTTTTGAGATAGAGTTTGAAAAAGGAACTATATATAAAGGAAATTTCGATTCATATCTTATCGAAAAAGAAAAGAATATAGAACGCCAAAAAAAAGATTATGAAGCTCAAATAGAATATAAATCAAAAATTGAAGAGTTTATCCGTAAGAATATCGCCGGTCAAAAAACAAAACAAGCCAAATCTAGAAGGAAAATGCTTGATAAGATGAATATCATAGAAAAACCACACACAATAAAAAGAGAATTATCTGTTAAGGATTTACTAAAGAACAAAAGGAGTGGTAGGGAAGTATTAGTATTCAATAATGTAGATATCGGTTATGCTAATAAAACCTTAGCTAAAAACATTAATTTTAAGATATATAGAAATGAAAAAATAGCTATAGTCGGTAATAATGGAATAGGAAAAACAACTTTTATTAAATCAATAACTGGTGAAAATAAACCACTGAGAGGAGAAACAAGATTGGGTTATAATGTTTATTATGAATATTTTACTCAGAATACAAGTGAATTAAATCTTGATGGTAATTTAATGGATTTTGTATATAGATATCGGGATGATTTAAGTGAGGGAGATGTTAGGGATTTACTAGCCAGGTTCTATTTCATTGATGATAAAGTATTTGAGGATGCTAATATACTCAGTGGTGGAGAGAAGACCAGATTGGCTATTCTAGGTATGCTTCTTAAAGGGTCTAATCTTCTCCTATTAGATGAACCCACTAACCATCTGGATTTATTTATGGTGGATTCTCTTTCATCAATTATGAAAGATTATCCTGGAACCATAATTGCAATTTCGCATGATATTAATTTTATCGATGCTTTCGCTGATAAGACCATAATAATGCATCCTGACGGTATTGAGATGAGATATGGTAATTTTTCAGATAATCATGATTACATCATGGAAAAACTCTCTCAGGGTAGATTATCCGATAAGCATTATAGTCAGAATGATTTTGAGAAAATCAAAAAAAACAAAGAATCAGAAAAACCGAAAAAAAAGAAGAATTTAAATGTATATAAGATTAATAAGCTAGAATCAGAAATAACCATGCTGGAGGAAAATCTAGATAATCTTAAATATCAATTAACATTACCAGATGTGGTTACGGACTATAAGAAGGTTCAAGAAATTCAAGAAAACATCGATAAGACAGAAAAACAGATAGAAAATAAGATGATAGAATGGGAAAACTATCATTAGAAAAGGAAATGTAATATGTCAGATAAATCAAAAAAGACATTAATGATAATAGATGGTTTTGCTATCATATTTAGAGCTTATTATGCTCTCATTAAGAGTTCATCTTTCACTACCAAAGCTGGTGAACCTACGGGTGCAATTTTCGGCTTTATAAGGATGATAATAGAAGCATTGAAAACATATAAACCAGATTACGCTGTTGTGGCATGGGATTCTAAAGGGAAGACTTTTAGAGAAGAAATTTATAAAGAATATAAAGCAAATAGAGAAGAAGCCCCAGAAGAACTTTTAATACAAATACCGCAAATCGTAGAGGCTGTTCATAAGTTTAATATCTCTTCACTCATAAAAGATGGTTATGAAGCTGATGATGTAATAGGGACTATATGTGAGAAATTCAGATATGATAATGATTTAGATGTTATTATACTTTCTGGAGATAAAGATTTGCTACAGCTAGTTGGGAATAATGTAAAAGTAATGGCTAACAAAAAAGGTGTAAGTCAGTTCAAGTTATATGATAGAGAAGCGGTTAAAGATAAATATGGAGTATATCCAGATAAAATTACTGATTTATTCGCTTTTATTGGAGATGCAAGCGATAATATACCAGGAGTTAAGGGTATAGGCTTGAAAAGGGCAGAAAACCTTCTAAATCAGTTTGACAGTGTTGATGATATATTTAATAACCTGGATAAAATCACAAGTAAAAGTATAAGAACTAAACTTGGAAAAGAAGATTCCAAAGAGATGGCATTATTAAGTAAAGAACTATTTACCATCAGAAGAGATTTGGACCTGGATATTAATCTAGATGAATATGAAAACTACGATTTCACATCAGAAGAAGCTCAAAAGATATACGATTTATATGAATTAAAAAGTATAAAGGGCAGTGAATTACCTAAGAAAACAGGAGAAACAGTTAAACTGATAAAGCTTGATAATCCAACTTTAACAAAAAGCTCTTCTTTGAAAAACAAAATCAAACAAAAGGCAGATAATTATCAGCAGAGTCTTTTTGATATTAATCCTTCTATTGAAACAGAAGTAAAAACAGATAAAGATAATGTGAAATTCTCATGGATAAGCCAGAAGACAATCTTAGAAGATGTATATAATACAATAACAAAAATGGGTATAGTATCTTTTGATTTTGAAACAACATCAGAAGAAGCAGTGAAGGCTGAACCTATAGGTTTTTCCTTATGTTGGAAAGAGAAAGAAGCTTATTATATACCAATTAAACATAATGTGGATACTGATTATGATTATAATTATATTATAACTTTTCTACAAAGGCTTTTTAATAATGATAATATAAAAATCATTGGACAGAACTTGAAATATGAATATGAGATACTAAAAAAGCTAGATATAAATCCTATAAATCTATACTTCGATACAATGATAGCTGCGTATATTTTAGACCCTGACTCTTCCCCTTTTAATATGGATAAGTTAGCCGAGAAATTATTGTCTTATAAAACCATTCGGTATTCAGAGATTGTAGATAAGTCCCAAACTTTATTAGATATAGATTTTGATAAGGTGTATAACTATGCTTGTGAAGATGCAGATATAACATTTAGATTATATAACATTCTAAAATCTGAGATTGATAAAAGCAGAATGAAGAATCTATTTTATGATATTGAAATGCCTTTAATCCCTGTTTTAGGAGATATGGAATTAACAGGAGTAGCAATAGATGTAGATTATTTTCATATGATGTCTGATGAATTAGAAGGAGAGATGAAAAGGATTGAGAAGAAGATATATGAAATAAATGATGGGGAAAAGTTCAACATTAACTCACCTAAGCAGCTTCAAGAAGTACTTTTCGATAAAATCGGATTAAAAAGTACTAAGAAAACTCAGAAAGGAGCAAGAAGTACTGATGTTAAAGTATTGGAAAAATTGTCCTCCGAACATGAGATTCCAAGATTGATATTAGAATATCGCACATTAGCTAAATTAAAGAACTCATATTTGGATACAATACCGAATATGATTTACCAAAAATCAAAAAGGATACATGCATCATATAACCAAGCCATAGTAGCAACAGGTAGGCTTTCATCCAATAATCCAAATATGCAGAATATACCGATAAAAGGTGAACTTGGTAAAAAGATAAGAAGGGGATTCATTGCTCCTGAGGGTAAACTATTGCTTAGTGCAGATTATTCACAGATTGAACTTAGATTACTCGCTCATTTCTCTGAGGAGCCTAAATTAATAGAAGCATATAATAAGAATAAAGACCTTCATCGACAAACAGCGTCTTTGATTTTCGAAAAGCCTGAGGATAAAATAACCCTTGATGAAAGAACAAAAGGGAAGACTTTGAATTTTTCGATATTCTATGGAATTGGTCCTCAAAAATTATCTGATGATTTAAATATATCAATGAGTGAAGCCTCTCGATTAATTAAAACTTATAATGATAAGTATCCAAAAGTTAAGGAGTTCATGGATAAACAGAGGAAAGGATTAAAAGAGGATATAAGAGTATACACATTGTTTAATAGAGTTAGATATGTAAAACAGCATCTTAGTAGGAGTAGGATAGATAAGAGTCATGGGAATAGATTAGCTGTTAACTCACCGATACAAGGAACAAGTGCGGATTTAATAAAGAAAGCAATGGTTGATATCTATAAAGAATTTATAACTAAAGGACTGAAAAGTAAAATCATCATACAGGTTCATGATGAACTTGTATTTGAAGTGGTTATGG
>CAYUUC010000293.1:0-4620 GCA_964447635.1 uncultured Spirochaetia bacterium | reverse complement strand
CAGCTTTAAAAAGAATGAGGCAAAACGAAAAAAGAAGACTGAGGAATAAATCATATAAATCAAAAGTCTTTACCTATTTCAAGAAAGTTAAGTCTGCTTTAGAAGAGGGTAAAGGAAAAGATGAGATTATGAAATCTTATAGAGATTGGCAGAAAATATTGGATAAAACCACACAAAAAGGTATTATTCACAAAAATACCGCAGCTAGAAGAAAATCAAGATTTATGAAAAAGATTAAAGCCCATCTAGGAAAAGAAAAATAATATAAAACTTTCATATTGTAGTATTTTTTAATCATGATTACATAATTATTATCCAATAATAATGATATTAGTGTTATATTAAGAACATAATATGATAATCTATTTAAAAGGATATTTTTTATGAAAAGACCAATTTTTCATCTTATTTTTAAAAGAATCTTTCTAATTTCATCTATACTAATAATTTCATCTTTACTGATAAGATGTGAACAACCCAGCTTATCAATAAATGATATAAGTAATCTCTATAATTTCCCCAATCCATTTTCACCAACTGGTGAGGATGATAATTATAAGACCACTACAATCAGAGCTGAGTTTTCCAATATGACATCGGTTACTAAAGCTGAAATAACAGTATCCATAAGAGATTATGACGATTCCCTGGTTTGGACTTTTAATCGGGAAATAGAATTATCTGGAACTCAGGGCAATGAAAACATCGATGTTATATGGTCCGGAACTAATAATCTTGGAAATTATGTATCACAAGGAATATATAAAACAAAATTTCATCTAAAAGTTTTGGAAACAGCATCTAATGAAATAGGTGGTGATATATTAACCGAGAATATCAAGATAGCTGTACAATAAATAAAAGGCGGTTCTAATTATGATTAAAAAAAATATCACTTTATGCGTATTTATTATAATATCAATATTATTAATATTTAATGTTAATGGATTTGCACAGGAAGAAAATGAAGGAACAGACACATCTCCTGCTTCTTTCCTCGATTTACCAATAGGAACAAGGAATATAAGCATGGGAGGGGCATTTATAGCAATAGCCGATTGTGCAGAAACCATATTCTTAAATCCAGCAGGACTTCTTAGACTTAACTATCCTTATATAAGTATGAGTGGGGATTTAGGCTCAGTTTTATATGATGGAATGTTTACCGGTTATTTGGCTTTTGCTTTACCTCCGTCTGAAAATGGTAGACTCGGTTTTGGATTAGGTGTTATGGGAACTATGTCTTATGAGAATGTTCCATCGTATGACCCATCAGGAAATAGTAGTGGAGATAATGTTAGGAATTATAATATAGCTCCTTATATTTCTCTTGCCTTAAGGCAGAGCATTGTAGATTCTGGAGGGGGAATTGGGATATCCATAAAAGGGATTTATTCTGAAATTGACAGTGTAAGTGGATATGGAGCCGGAATTGACCTGGGGGTTTTAGCTAATCTAGCTGCTTTTAGTTTCGGATTGACTATTAAAGACCTATTCACTTTTGTTAAATATAAAAATAGGGATTATATAGAGATTAAATCCCCAGTAGCAATATTAGCAGCCGCATATCGAAACGTTAGTCTTGAAGATGATCAGACCACGATGGTTATATCTATTGAGATTAAAAAACCATTATTAAATAATGAATTTGACTTCTCTATAGGCGGTTACTATAGATTGTGGAATTATGTAGGTGTGACTGATGACAATATCAATATAGATAATATAATCAATGATATAGATGATGAAGAGAAAAACGGTGAGTTTGGAACAGCTTTATATTTATTAGGTGGATATAATTTTAAAACCTTAAGTTTAGGATTATCTTTTACCTGGGCTCTACTTAATATGAAGCTTGATGTTGCGACCAAATTCCCAACAACACCTGAAGAATATTTCTCTCTATATTCTACTTTAGAATTTCATTTTTAACAATAAATCTTTTAATTAAATCGCTTCAATATCTTCTAAAATTTAATTTCCAATCCCACTTGTTATATTATATATTAATGGTTCGTCATATAGTTATAAAAGAGTAGCATAGTCGTTAATTACTGCTGATAATACTTTTTGTGTGTATACTAAATAGAGGTGGAAATCGATGTTAAAACATTCTTTAGAAGTACTGGAGTTTAACAGGATAAAAGACAAATTAACCAATTATATCCATTCAGGTTTAGGAAAATCAAAAATAGAGAAGATAGATTTCTTTAATAACATAGAAGATGTAAAACAATCTCTTAAGGAGATATCAGAATTATGTTATATATTTAATAATTACAATTTTCCCAGTTTAGGTATTTACGATATAAGAAATGAACTAAAAAGAGCTAAGCTAGAAAACTCATACATTGACCCAGAAGGTTTAATAAGAGTAAACTCTACACTAAGAGCTATTCGGAGACTTAAAGATTTTCTCAAAAAAATGGAAAGTGACGTACCAAATCTTAAGCATTATCAAGAAGACCTACTTACATTCAAATACATTGAAGATAGTATTAATAGTTCCATTGATGAAAATAACTATAATATAAAAGATAGTGCTAGTAAAGAACTCTCCAAAATTAGGAAACAGATCCTTACTTATAAAAGTAGGATTGAAAACAAACTTAATAATATCATAAGGCATAAGGACTATGCAAAAGCTATACAAGAAAGTATAATAACTGTTAGAGAAGATAGATATGTTATTCCAATCAAAAAGGATTACAAAGGAAGGATATCTGGTATAGTTTTAGATACTTCAAGTACAGGTAATACTCTGTTTATGGAGCCTTCTGCCGTTGTAGAAGACAATAATACTCTTATGTCATTATTAGTAGAGGAGAAACAGGAAGAAATAAGAATACTTAAAAAAATCACATCACAAATAACCGAAAAATGGAAGCCAATCCATGATAATCTCGAAATCCTAGCTCAATTCGAACTTCTCTATGCCAAATCCAAATTAAGTATAGAAATGGATGGGAATGAAGTTGAAATAAATGATAAAGGTATTATTCGTATCTATAAGGCTAGACATCCACTACTCACTGGCGATGTTGTTCCAATAGACTTAAAATTAGGTGATGGATACAATATGCTTATCATTACCGGTCCAAATACAGGAGGGAAAACAGTTTCATTAAAGACATTAGGGCTTCTCACCTTGATGGTCATGTCTGGTATGCATATCCCAGCTGATAAGGATAGTATGATTTCTATTGTGGATAACGTTTACACTGATATCGGTGATGAACAAAGCATCCAGCAAAACCTCTCTACTTTTTCTTCCCATATTCAAAGGATATCCAAAGTTCTAAGGAAAGCAACCTCAAAAAGTTTGGTATTAATCGATGAGATAGGTGCCGGGACTGACCCAAGAGAGGGGAGTTCTATTGGTATTGCAATCCTGGAGCAATTACTAAAGAGAAAATCTAAGGTTATGGTTAGTACTCATTTTGCTAGGGTAAAGAATTTTGGATTGAGGAAAAAGAGAGTAGAAACAGCCTCCTGCGAGTTTGACTTGAAAACATTATCCCCAACTTATAAGATTTTGTATGGTATACCAGGAGAGAGTAATGCTATTACCATAGCTAAGAAATTGGGATTATACTGGAAAGTGGTTAATAGGGCTTATAAGTTATTCCAGAAAAGCACAGATAAGTCTGAAAGTGTTATAAAAACATTGACTGAAGAAAAAACAAAGTATTCTAAACTACTTAAATTTTATGAGGATAAGATTAAAGAACTTTCTCAAAAAGAAGAAGAATTAAGAAAGAAAGAAAAAGAATTACTAAAAAAAGAAAAAGATATTAAAAAAGGTGAAATAAAAGAAACATTTGAACTAATTCAGAATTCAAGAAGAGAAATACTAAAATTGATTAAAGAAGCAAAGGAAACCGCTAAAGATACAAAAAACAAAGAATTGGGTAAAAAAATCGGTGAAATTGATAAAATCTCATCCAAAATAAAAGATGTAATCGACGAAGAAGAAAAACCATCTATAGATAATAAAACAGAGGAAATTGAGGAAGAAGGAGAGATAAAAGAAGGGGATAAAGTTAGGGTAAAGAATCTGAGTAAGACTGGTTCTGTAGTCAATATAGATAGAAGAGGGGATGTCACAGTCCAGGTGGGGGGGATTAAATTTATCCTGCCAAAATCTGATTTAATCAAAATTTCAACTAATTCCAAAAATAAAAAAGAAGAAACTGATAACTCGGATGTATCAGTGACTACAACTTCTGATATATATGAATCTCCGCCTTATGAAATAAATCTTATAGGGATGAGAGGAGAAAAAGCTGTTAAAGAAGCTGAGAAGTATATAGAATCTCTTCATTATTATGATAGAGAAATCGGAAGAATCGTTCATGGAAAAGGGGAGGGTATACTTAGAAGACTAATAACAGATTTGCTGAAGAAACATCCCTTTGTAAAAAGTTTTAACACCGCCAAACCTGATGAAGGAGGTTATGGAGTAACTGAAGTAACCATGAAAAAATAATATCAATAATATATAATTAATTTATTTTATTTATTATTTCTTTTTATTATTAATCTGTATTACCTAAGGAATTTAAAAATCATAAATAATTACTGCTAATTTTGGGAGAAATGAATGGTTCTTCAGCATGA
>CAYUUC010000292.1:0-4623 GCA_964447635.1 uncultured Spirochaetia bacterium | reverse complement strand
ACTCATTCAGATAAGAAATCACATAAGCAAAAAATGTACCGCTCAGTTATGATAATAAACTATCAAAAAGATAATCATAATAAAATTAGCTTATCATAAAAAAACCTATTTTTCATAACCACCAATTTGATTATAATATAGATATTACTAAGAAATAAAATAAGAAAGGGGTTTATCATGAAAAAAGTATTAGTCATCTTTAACTTATTAACGCTTTTAGGGGTTCTTGCGGTGAACACTCTCGCAAACACACTCCCTATTAACGACATAACCACCGGTAAGGTCTCGAACAATCTCCCCAACCTGTTCGCACCTGATGGGATTACCTTTGCCATCTGGGGTGTCATCTATGCCATGCTTATCATTACGGTTATATACCAGCTGGTACTGGCTTTCGGAAAGGGAGACGACCCGGAAGGCTTCATCAATAAGATAAATGTCTTTTTCATCATAGCCAATCTCGCCAACATCGTCTGGATATTCCTGTGGCACTATCAAAAGATAGGCTTTTCCGTCATCGCAATGGTGGTTCTATTCTTATCCCTAGTCATCCTGTATCAAAGGTTAGGCATTGGCAAGGCTGAGGTAGGCTTCCGTGATAAGTTCCTCCTACACTTCCCATTCAGCATATACTTAAGCTGGATAACGGTTGCAACCATAGCGAACATCACTGCATATCTGGTAAAGATAGGCTGGAACGGCTTCGGTATATCAGATGCTACATGGACCATTATCGTCCTGATTGTAGCCGGATTAATCACCCTGCTGGTACTATTCATCAAGCGGGACTACATGTATGGTTTGGTGATAGTGTGGGCTTTCGCAGGCATCATGATTAAACGGATGAGACCCGCTTTCGACACGCATATCAATATAGTCATCACTGCAGGCATAGCTGCTGGTCTGATATTCATCATCTCGGTAATCTTCATCATACTGGATATGGTTAATAGGGCAAAGGCTTAGCCAATTACTATTTTTTTACATGTAATACCAATAATTGATAATTATTGGTATCTTAAAACCAATTTCAAATATCAATATTATCTTCAGTATTGATTTTTAGATAAACCTAATTTTACTTATTACCATAAATTAAATTAAATTGGTATAAAATGGATGATTCTGGATTCTTGAGTTATATTATTGATATTGATTCGGATTATGATTATCATTCAAAGCTAACCAAGGAAGCCAAAGCATGAAAAAGAAACATACATCAATCATTGATACCATCAAAGAGGTGTTCGATAGAGAAATCACCGAATTGATACGGATAAAAAACAGCATCGACCAGTCCTTCGAGAAGGCGGTTAACCTGATAAACCAAGCTAAAGGGAAAGTCGTGTTCAGCGGTATCGGCAAATCTGGATACATCGCAAGGAAGATAGCGGCAACCTTCTCCAGCATCGGCGTGAAGTCTGTCTTCATCCATCCGTCTGAGGCTCTGCATGGTGACATCGGACTCATCGACGAAGAGGACTGCTTCTTTATGATAAGCAAAAGCGGTGAGTCGGAGGAGCTGATCAAGTTCTCATACTACATCAATAATCTGAACCTCCCACAGATCATCATCACCGCAAACCCCAACTCCACCCTAGCTAAGACATGCCGGGTTACACTCCACCTGAACATCGAGCAGGAGGCATGCCCATTGAACCTCGTTCCCACAACCAGCACCACAGCGTCGCTACTCATCGGCGACGCTATCGCCATCGCACTTATGAAGGTCAACGACTTCCGCAAAGAGAAGTTCGCCCTATACCATCCAGGCGGGAGCATCGGGAAACGCCTACTGTTCAAGGTTAAGGACATCATGTGGGCTGGGGAGAACAACCCAATCGTACATGAAGATGACGACTTGAAGGCAGTCATCATCGAGGTTACAAGTAAGCACTTCGGAGGTGCGTCCGTCGTAGACCGGAATGGATACTTCAAGGGGCTTATCACCGACCACGACATACGGACTAACATCAACGAAGACCTCTTCCACAAAAAGGCAAAGGACATCATGAACCCTGACCCCGTCTTCATATACGAAGATACGATTGCCACCAATGCCATTATGATTATGGAGAGCGGGAAGAGACAGTTCAACATCCTTCCCGTCCTCGATAGAAAGGACAAAGCGGTGGGCATGGTCCGTCTACACGACCTGGTAAGGCAAGGCATACTCGACTTCACCGATAAGAGCCACTAAGTATGAACAGGAAAGCGAAAGACAGAAACCAAGATAAGAAGCTCAGCCCGATAGGCTGGGTGATATACATACTATACAACATCGTCTGGCTAATCGGCTTGCCAGTGCTCACCCTGATTGTGCTTATCAAGTCGGCTATCAAACCAGCATACCTCGACGGATACCTACGAAAGCTCACACTCAGAATGCCCCCGCAATACAAAGACAAAAGCATACTCATCTATGGGGTATCAGGAGGGGAAATGGCTATAGGCGTGGTGCTGGCTAAGTCTATAGCGGAGGAAACAGACAGGCAAGTCATTCTCGCTACACATACCAAAGATGGATACGACATGGCGGTCAAGAAGGCGAAGGACACAACCATCCGGGTAGAGTACCTACCTTATGACTTCTCTCCAATGATTAGACGATTCGTAAGGCGGGTAAAGCCTGAACTGCTACTCATCATAGAGACCGAGATATGGCCCTCACTCGTCACGGTCAATGCAGCAAAGGGGATACCTGTGCTGATGGTCAACGGACGCATCTATGAAAACGACTACCCGACCTACCAACGCTTCCGGAAGCTGTTCAAGCCGACATTGGACTTATACTCGATGTTCCTAACCCAGAGCGAGGAAGACAGGCAAAGGCTAATCCGACTCGGCGTTAGTGATGAACTAATCAGACATACAGGCAACATGAAGTTCGATATACGCATTAATACGGCAGATGAGGATAAGGTCAACCAGATAAGGCAATCCATAAACCATTACGATAACTATACCTTCGCTATAATACCCAGCACGCACAAAGGCGAGGAAGCACTCCTCATCGACGCCTACATCAAGGTAAAGCCACAAATGACTGACCTAAGACTCATAATCGCCCCCAGACACCTCAACCGCATCGATGAGCTTAAAGCACTACTGAAGGAAAAAGGCATATCATACACCATGTTCTCGGATGACGGAGCTAACGATGGGGAGGTCTTGCTGATAGACACTTTCGGCGAGTTGATGACACTCTACCCATTAGCACAGCTAGTCATCATGGGCGGGTCGTTCAGTAAAGCCATCGGAGGACACAACATACTCGAACCCGCTCTGTTCGGAAAACCAATCTTCATCGGTAAACACTACCACAACTTCAGGGATATCGTCAACCGCTTCCTGAAAGAAAACGCCATCAAAGTCATCCCTGACATCGGGGTAGACCAGACTGTATCCGCTATCATGGACTACAAAAGACATCGGGAGAACTACGAAGAGATGGGAAGGCGGGGAAAGGCTATCATCAAGGCTGGACAGGGCGTCACACACAGGATAACCAATATGGTCCTAAAGTGGATGAATGAATAATCAATAAATAATTGAATTTTACCCTTTTTTTTCTCATAAATCTTCCAAAAATTATTATATTTTTAACAATAATACTATTAAATAATCTAAAATGTACTAATATAACATAAGGAGTAAAACCATGAAACAAAAAGTGTTAATCATCATCATATGTCTAATCTTACCTGTTATCGCTACTTACCAAACCATCTCATCCCAGGACAGCAGGGACGTAATCGTAGTGAACGGAAACGGGTCGGAAGAATTACGAATGGAGCGACTCGCCATCGTCATAGGCATCAACGAGTACGTCGCTCTAAACGAACTGAGATACGCTGTACCCGATGCAAGACTGATGAAGGACACACTCATAAAGAGAGGTAACTTCACCGTAGAGTACTACGCCGATGATGATAAAGACTCATCAGCAAAGAAACCAAACAAAGCCAATATCTCACAGGCATTCAACGACGCTGTATATGCAGTCAGCAGAGGATACATCAAAACACTCGTCATATACTTCGCCGGTCACGGCTTTGAGATTAACGATGAACACTACCTCGCCGTACTCGAAACCAATCGGGACTATCTGAAAAAAAGCTCTGTCAAGCTGGACGATGTCTTCCAAAACCTGAAAAACGCTATCAAGAAACAGGAAAAGGACAGCAAGAAAGCTAAAGTCATATTCTTCCTCGACGCATGCCGTAACGACCCCTCTCCTAAGGAAAACCGCGGTGATGAATACGACCCGTGGAAAGCTGACGTCGACTCTCACGGCATCGCTATGATAAGGTCTACTTCTTCAGGACAATACTCTTACGAACCAAAGGAACTCGGTCACGGTGTATATACTTATTATCTCGTTAAAGGACTGGAAGGTAAAGCTGACTATGACGACAATGGATTCGTATCATTCAACGAGCTGGACAGATACCTATATTACGCAATGAAGAATTGGTCCAATACCAACAAAGACAAGAAAACACAAATACCCAAAACCACCACCGACGAGAAGTCCGGCGAGTTCTTCATCACCAAAACGGGCAAAGCAGTCCCCTCCATCCCCTCCGAGCTACGGGATGTAGAATACCGTGATATGCTTGA
>CAYUUC010000291.1:0-4630 GCA_964447635.1 uncultured Spirochaetia bacterium | reverse complement strand
AAGAAATGGGAAGTGACCCTGGTTCAGTGCTTTATCAAGCTATAGACCAGGCTAAATCAAGAAATGCTAGATTCCTGATCGTTGATACTGCTGGTAGATTACACAATAGACAGAATCTTATGAAAGAGATTGAAAAATTAAACCGTATTATCGATAGAAAATCCAAAGAAGTAAACTTAAGAAAAGAAAATATGCTAGTAATCGATGCTAATACTGGTCAAAATGCTTATAAGCAAGCTGAAGATTTCCATAAATTAATAAATATTGATAGTATCTTCTTAGCTAAACTTGATTCTACTTCTAAAGGTGGGATTGTAATCCCAATTTCTTATAATCTGAAAATACCTATTGAATACTGCGGGGTTGGTGAAAAACTAGATAATATTATCCCATTTGATAAAAATGAATATATTGAAACAATTATTGGGGATTTAACCGATTAAAGTAATACTAAGTCATAATATACAACGGAGGGATATTCTTGCGTAAGACATTATTAACCAAAAAATATGGAGTGATTGAATCGGAGATAGATAATGAACTACAACTAAATAATAAATATACTGAATGGGGGATGTATTTAATCAATGTAGAAGGTGGTGTCGTTTGGGGATATGATGCCGATAAATATATGTTTATTGATGATGAAATAATTAAAAAACAAAAATAACCAGATGATTATTCGATATTTTGATATACATATCTTAATAAAAAAAATTGACCCCTCTATTTTATTTATCCTCATTATTAATTAACTTTGGTAAAAGTGTAATACACAAAAAAAATAAATATAAGAGAGAATAAATATGCCAATTTTTAGTAGAATTTTTTCTTATATAACACAAACCATTATGAAAAAAAGTATATTGGTATTTATTCTGATTGTAGTTTTATTCCTTACAATAATCTGTGGAACTTTGTATTCTGTATTTGAATCAGTTGAAGAGAAACAAGAAGATTTTACCATTGATTATCTATGGAATTGGAAAGATAATGATAATGATTTATTCGATGGTTATTGGTGGTCTATTGTTACAATGACTACTGTTGGATATGGTGATAAATATCCTGTATCAATTGGAGGCAGAATTGTAGCAGTTCCACTTATGATTATCGGTATAGGTATATTGGGACTATTAATCGGAGTAATTTCTGAAGGTATACTATCATTAAGGAGTAGGTTAATGAAAGGTTATGGATCTATCACTTTTAAAGACCATATTTTAATCTGTGGATGGAATGCATCTAAAGTGGATACTATTATTAACGAAATTAGAGGTGGTTCAGCATTGACTAAAACTCCAGTTGTGCTGGTCAATGATGTTCTAGATGAAAATCCTTATGAAAGCGATAAAGAAGTATATTATGTTCGTGGACTTCAATCCGATTCACAAACCTTAAAAAGAGCGAATATTATGAATTGCTCAAAAGCTATCATCATCGCTGAGAATGATAATCCAAAAACAGATGACACCACAATATTGACAGTACTTCAAATTGAGAGCCTGAATAAAGAAATATTTACCTGCGCAGAACTTGTCGATATGAGTAAGTCTGACCTGCTTAGGAAAGCAAATTGTGATGAAATTGTCGCCGCTAGCGATTTCAGTGTGAAATTACTCGTACAATCAATTGAAGACCCAGGTTTATCAATAATATTAAGTGATATGATTTCAAATAGCTATGGGGTTCAGGTAGATAGTCATGTTGTTAAATCAGAATTTGTTGGTAAAAAGTATTCCGACATGTTTAATTCAATGTATGATTCTGATATGCTTCCTATTGCTATAAAACATGATGAAAAACATATCGTTAATCCTCCTAAAGATACTATCCTTAAGGGAGATGACATTGTTTATTATATCACTAATCGTTAACAATTTGTTTATTTAAGATTTAGTTACCAGCAACACCGCTATCAAAGTAGGAATAATCTGAATAATACTCAGTACCGTCTATATCTATTACTACTCTAACACAATAGAAATAGTATTTCGGATAAGGTTGTACATCATAATCATCTATGGTTGAATTTATCGGGTCACTTTGTAAGAATTCATCGATATATACAAAAGTAGCAGGATCATCATCTTCACTTTCAGCTCGATAAATCTCATACCTTAGTATATTTGTATTATCATACTTTTCCATTAATCTAATCTGTATTCTACTTGGTAACCCTTCAGAAGCGTTAATCAGACTGCTTTGAGGTTTAAATGAACCCCATTCAAACATAGCAGAATCTACATTACTGGGTAGACCAGACTCGTTGTTAATATGTGCTCTAATATAGTAATAGTATGTGGTATTAGGTTGGATATCCTCATCTATATAATGGTTTTGTTGCGTTATATTTATCTTAGTAAAATCATCATAATTTGGATTATATATATCCTGTGCTATGGTTGTACGATAAATATAATATCCGTCTGCATCCATAACCTCATCCCAATCCACATCTATTTGAAGATTTATTGAGTCAGGAGTTGCTACTAAGTTTTGAGGTTCATCCAGGACCACTTCAGCAAAATCTACATTACTGGGACTACCCTGCTCCACACCGGATAATGTACCTATTACATAATAATAATATCGCTTGTTAAATTCAATATCAGAATGAGAATATGATGTATCAGTTAAACTGGTTAATAAAGTAAAGTCAGTATAAGTTGGTGGGTCTATCTGCTGGCTTGTAGTAGATGTATATAAATTGTATCCATCAACCCCGCCTATTGTAGACCATGTAATATCAATTTCATAAGTAGACTGGTTAGCGGTAGCTACCAGGTCTTGTGTTCCTCCTATTATCAATATTGCTGAATCTACATTACTAGGGTCTCCTTCTTCTGTATGGAAATATCCCTTAACATAATAATAATAGGTTACATCTAAGGATACATTACTATCTGTATAGCTATTATCTGATAAAGTCTCGATAAGAGTAAAATCTCCATAATTTGGGTCATCAATATCCTGAACTATTGTTGTTCGATATAATCTATATCCATCTACATTGGATAATTCAGTCCAATCTATATCAATTACATAGTTATTTATATCAGGAGTAGCCACTAGGTCTACTATGGTATTTATTTGGACTGATATTATGGCATCATCAACGTTACTTGGTTCACCTTCTGAGTTCAATATATAGCCTGTTACATAATAATAGTATGTTGTATTCAATTGAATATTATCATCTGAATAGTTATTAATAACTGTAGTATCTAATAAATCAAAATCATCATAATTCGGATCGGATATATTTTGTGTTATATCAGTTCTATAAATATTATATCCTTGAACATTGGGTGAAACATCCCAATCTAAATCAATCTCCAGATTATCTAAATCTCCTACAGCAATAAGATTTTGAATAGTACCTATATCAATATCAAGCATAGCAGAAGCAATATTGCTTGGTTCACCTTCTTCATTTGTCACAAATGCTGTAACATAATAATAATATGTTGTTCCCAATTCTATATTTGTATCGGAGTAGTTATTTGTATATAAAGTATTAATAAGGTTAAAATCATCGTAATTTGGGTCTTGATAATTAGGTTCTATACCGGTTTTATACAATTTATAACCATCTATATTGTCTATAGAACCCCATTGTAAATCAATAGATAGGTTTGTTTCATTTGGGGTTGCAGTAAGGTCATCTATTATTCCAATATTAAATTTTTCTGTTACTATTAAATCATAGCTTCCATAAGCATGAGCATCATATATATCTTTTACACTGAAATAATAATAATCGTTTTCCTCTGCTATAAATATAATGGATTCCTTCTCCTCCTCAACATAATTCATATCCTCATCATATCCCCACCAGTTATATGTATCTGTATAAGTATTTGTATTCTTCATTTCCAATAGACTTTCACCATCAATATCATAAAGACTTAATTCAGGTTCGAATCCAAGGATATCCATAAGGTGTATTCTATATTCTTTACCAGGTTCTGCCTGGAATTTGAAATAATCAATATCAGCAACTGGGGATATGGTTAATGAATAATCGGTATCCAATTCTATGGTTGTAGCTTCTGTATAATCGTTATTAGGTTCATAAGAATCTTCACCAAAAACATCATCACCCGCATCACCACTATCATTAATGAATTCCGGACTACAATAACTAATACTGAAAAGGATTAAGATAAAAATCACAATATATGATTTAATAAAAAAGCCATTACTATTATTCATAGATGTTCTCCGTTGAGTTTAATAATTTATAATATATATAAACACAGCTATAACTAAATTATAACATGAAACTATTTTATTTCAATTAACTTTTTGGAAAACCATGGTGAGAAATAAATTTATCAATTTTTTTAGAAGATCATTTAGTTTTCATAGTAAAAACTCCATCCCAGTTCTCAGGAGGAGGATTATTTATAAAGGATTTTGCTCTTTTGATATATGTTTTGGATGGTCCATCTTCTTTATTAATCTCTATCGATTTAAGAAAATATTTGATTGATTCCTTGAACTCTCGATTTCTATACAGATTTAATCCTTGATTATAGTATCTTAGACCATTCATATAATCATCACTTAATTCTTCTTTTGTGGATAAAACCTCATAAATTAAGGTAGGTTTAATTTTTCCTTT
>CAYUUC010000290.1:0-4634 GCA_964447635.1 uncultured Spirochaetia bacterium | reverse complement strand
ATCTGAACCTATATTTGTTGATGTGATTCCTCTCAATATCTTTCTATAAAAAATACTTCCTAAAAAAAGGGGAGGTAAATTTATATAGAATTATGATAAAATCCCATGTATTTCAAATTAATCTGGTTTTATAATAACCCATTTTTGAAAACCACTTAGTATAACAACATTAAAATCGTCTAAAATAATTATTTAGGCTTTATTATCAAGCAAGTATTATTTATTTTAATATTTGATTGGATATTAAGTATATTAATAATTATAATTAAGTAAAATCATAATTAATGGATAGAAATCATGAGCGATAAACAAAAGAAAAAAAAGCCTCTAATAAGATGGATGCCCAATATGAAAAAGGTATTATACGCACTCATACCGGCATCTATAGCTTCTGTATACTTCTTCGGCTGGAGAAGTTTTGTAATAATTGCTGTTGCGAACATATCGGCATTCCTTGCTGAGTATATCTTCCTGAAGTTTACCTATAAAGAACCGGTATCCTCAGCGGTATTCGTTACCGGAACTCTGTTGGCTCTCACCCTACCCCCAACCATCCCAATATGGATGGTCGTGGTAGGAGCGGTATTCGGCATAGTGTTCGGTAAGATGGCTTTCGGTGGCTTCGGAAGGAACGTGTTCAATCCCGCTTTGGTTGGTAGGGCTTTCTTGTATATAAGCTTTGGCGTACATATGACGGCTAAATGGTCAAGCCCTGCTGGATTCGGGGGGGCTGGCGGTCTTGTTAAATGGGCTACTGATGCTCATACCGGAGCTACCACCCTCGGAAACATAAGTGCAAGCGGAGGTGTCGAATCAATGCCATCCTTCTTCGAGCAGGGACGGGTAATGGTGGAAGAGACCGCTAGAGAGATACCATCCTTCTTCGACTCACTTATCGGGAACATAACGGGTAGCCTGGGTGAGACCAGTGCCTTATTGATACTGATAGGTGGTATATACTTACTGGTTACTAAGACCGCTAACTATAAGCTGGTTTTAGGTTCTTTCATCGGTTTCCTCGTTATGCAGACCATACTGTGGCTGGCTGGCATACCGCAAGCTGGAGACCCGATAACGGCAATACTGGTTGGTGGTTTCATGCTGGGTGCTTTCTTCATGGTTACCGACCCCATATCCGCTTCTTCAACCGACCTTGGTAAGTGGATAAACGGGTTGTTTGTCGGGGTGATGACGGTCTTGATAAGGGTATTTGCAAACTGGCCGGAAGGGTTTATGTTTGCTATATTGCTTGCTAATATGTTTACACCGATTATGGATTACTTCGTCAAGGAAGCTAAGAAAAAGAAGAAACAAGCCAAAAAGGAGGCGGCAACGTAAACATGAGTGAAGAAAAGAACAACAATAACATAGATAATGAAGACCAAAGAAAAGTCGAAAAAGATGAGCAAAACCGACTAAAGGATGAAGATAAAAAGAAACAACAGACTCAGGATAAGGCAGAGAAGAAACGGAAGAAGAGACGTGAACGTCTTTTCACCGTCTTTTTTATGCTGATTGTGACATTCGTTTTCATCTCCGGTCTTACTGTGGTCAATCTCTTTACACAGGAAACGATAGAGACTAATGAAGAGGTAAGACTCCAGAGGTCTATACTAAGAGCAGCTGGAGTGGAGGATATACCGGGGTCTGTAGAAGAGATACAGGTTATGTTCGAGGATACCAGCCTTGAACCGGAGGAGTTGTCCCAACCGGATAATGAAGGTCCTATCTTCGTGAACGGCTACTATGAAGTAGATACAGATAGGGGGGCAGTATATGTGTTCCGTGTGGTTGGTCCTGGATTGTGGGGAGAGATTGAACTCTTAATCGGCTTTGAAAGTGATGGGGAGACTCTTGCTGGTCTGGAGGTATATCAACAGAGTGAAACACCCGGTCTCGGAGCGAGGATAACCGAAGAGCCTTTCAAGGAACAGTTTAGAGGAAAAGACATACCGGAGAAAGACTTCGATTATGTAGGTGAAGATGTTGATGATAAAGACTCTCACGAGTTCAACGGTTTAACCGGTGCTTCCACCACTATCAGGTTTTTACGAAGGATTATTAACCATACTATAGACATCGCTCAAAGAGAACTACAAGGATAGGAGGTAAGGATTAATAATGGGTAAAGGTAAAATCAAAAGGATATTCTTAGATGACCTGGGGATTAATAACCCTGTCTTTGTCCAGATACTCGGTATTTGTTCAACCTTAGCTGTTACCAATAATCTGATCAATACCATAGTTATGTGTCTGGGTCTCATCTTCACCACATCCCTGTCTAACTTTACGGTATCCCTTCTCCGCAAGATGATACCCGGTCGGATTAGGATGATGGTAGAAACGCTAATCATCGCTGCTTATGTAATCATCGTAGACATTGTATTAAGAGCATATTTACCAGATATCTCTGTGGTGCTTGGACCTTATGTAGGATTAATCATAACCAACTGCATCATCATGGGTAGAGCAGAGGCTTTCGCTATGTCTAATCCTCCTGGTTTGTCCTTCCTTGATGGTTTGGCTTCCGGTATGGGATATTCCTATGTATTGATGGCGATTGCGTTCTTCAGGGAGCTTCTGGGAGCAGGGACTATATTCGGAATAAAGGTATTAGGAGAGTCCACCATTTTCGGTATCGACATACCATGGACGAATTGGAACATCATGATTATGGCACCTGGTGCTTTCTTCATGCTGGCAATCTTTGTCTGGATAATTAAGACGATCATCGCTAATCGAGAAGAAGCGAAACAAGGTGGAGGTAAATAATGGAATTATTTGGAATACTTTTTGCATCAATTTTCGTAAACAACATACTGCTTACCCGATACCTTGGTATGTGTTCGTTCCTGGCTGTATCAAAGGAAGTGAAGACCTCTGTTGGTCTGGGTGCGGCTGTTATCTTCGTTATGACTTTCACAGTAGCGATTAACTGGGCTATTTACAATCTCATATTGAAACCGCTGGAGATTGAGTATCTGCGTTTTATTGTGTTCATAATAGTCATTGCCGCTTTCGTTCAGCTGGTAGAGATGATTATCGAGAGGGTATCTGATGCGTTGTATGCAGCGTTAGGTATCTTCCTTCCGTTAATCACGGTAAATTGTGCCATATTGGGAGCAAGTTTGTTTATGATCATCGAGGATTTGGACTTTATCCCATCGGTGATATTTGGTTTGGGAAGCGGTGTAGGTTGGGCATTAGCCATCATCGCTATGGCAGGTATACGCCAGAAGATGTCCAAAGCAAGGCTACCAAAAGGACTGGTTGGAGCAGGTATTACGCTTATCATATCCGGTTTTATGGCGTTTGCGTTTATGGGTTTCACTGGTATGATATAATATAAATATATAAGAATTAAACACAAAAACTAATACTGAAAGAGGAATAAGACATGCTTACCACTTATCTGGTTACAGTCGGCATTATCTGTGGGATAGCCGTGATACTCGCTATATTAATGGTTATTGCCGATGCAACTATTGCAAATTATGGTGAAGTAAAATTAAACATAAATGACGATGAAGACCATCAATATGTAGTGGAAGGTGGGAACAACCTCCTATCCACCCTTAAAGGTCAGGATATCTTCGTTCCCTCAGCTTGTGGTGGTAGGGGGTCTTGCGGATTCTGTAAGGTTAAGATTAAGTCTGATATAGGGGAGCATTTAGCAACCGAGCTTCCATGGCTTGATGATAAGGAGATGAAGGAGAATGTTCGCCTATCATGTCAGATAAAAGTCAAGCAAGACCTAGACTTGGAGATACCCGAAGAGATACTCAACTTGCAGGAATACGATACGGAGGTTGAAAGCATCAAAGACCTTACTCACGATATCAAGCAGGTTACCCTTAAGCTAATAGACCCGAAAGAGATAGGTTATAAACCCGGGCAGTTCATACAGTTCGAGGTTCCGCCATACGAACTAACACCCGAAACAGTATATCGTGCTTATTCTATGTCCAGCGACCCTAAGGATAAGACCAGAGTAGAGCTGGAGATAAGGCTCGTTCCTAACGGTATCTGTACTACCTATGTTCACAACTATCTCAAGGAAGGGGATAAGGTGAAGATCAATGGTCCGTATGGTGACTTCTATCTTAGGGATACCGACCGGGAGATCATTTTCATAGCTGGGGGGTCGGGTATGGCCCCTATAAAATGTATATTGCTTGATATGAAGAACACAGGTAATTCAAGGAAAGCCACTTACTTCTTTGGAGCAAGGTCTAAGAAGGACTTATTCCTAGTAGACTTAATGAGGAATTTGGAAGGCGAATTGAATGATTTTACTTTCATCCCTGCGTTGTCCCAGCCACAACCGGAGGATAATTGGGAAGGAGAAAGCGGACTCATAACTAAGGTCATCGAGAAGCACCTCAAGGATGGAGAAAACAAGGAAGCGTATCTATGCGGTAGCCCAGGGATGATTAATGCTTGTATCGAGGTTCTGCACGATAAAGGAATACCTGATGACCTCATTTACTTCGACAACTTTGGCTAAAATCATGCTAATATAATGATAAATGATTAATGGATTGATTGTAGCTTTTCACCATCATACTATCCCAATTATTAATAATGTCAATTATAGACTTTTCTTGTTAGATTTGTTATATTTCCTTATGGGT
>CAYUUC010000289.1:0-4640 GCA_964447635.1 uncultured Spirochaetia bacterium | reverse complement strand
GTTTCTCTTCACTTTGAGAGTATAGGATAGTCGATACTAATAAAGTTGCTATAAAGATTATCAATATTTTACTAAAGTTTTTCATTTTTTACACCTCGATAAAATTATTTTTTTAACATCTATTTTTTCTATTGTTCATATTTATTAAGAATGTGGAAAATAACAATAGATTTTTTAGAAAATTTGATATTTTTTTTAACGACTATATATCTTTTTTAATAGCAGTATGACCATATCGCATATAAAAGAATTTGCCTAATTATAAATAATCAATAAATTATAAAGAGGACATCATCAATTATAATAAGGAGTCACATTAGTGAAGAATTATATCTATATATTGGTTATTATTAGTATGCTTATATCGGTTTATTGTGGAGAATCGACTATGGATAATAAACCTGAAGAAACTAATCTGAATTCAACAGGAGAAACCAATATAACAAACAATATCCAAAAAAATTCCAGTAAGAACAAACCCAGCATTAATTCAATGTCTAGACTTGGATTTATATATAAACCACTATCCGAAGATGATAAACCAGATAACAAAGGAGTTGGTGTATACGAGAAAATCGACCAAGAGGAACCGAAATTCATTAGTGAAGAAAATACCAATGTATGGGTAAACTTAACCCGGGAAAAAGGATGGTATCAGGTAATCATCGATGATTCAACATGGGGATATGTTAAGAAGGAAAACATAAAACTCTATCCCAGAGCTATAGTCAATATAAGAAGCGGGACACTTAACCTGAGAGAAGGTAAAGGAACGGATTCCAAAATCATAAAAGGATTAGAAAAGGATAAACTTGTATATGTAATCAGCATAGAAGATAAGGATTGGTTTGAAATAATGACAAGCGAAAGTGATGAAGGCTATGTATCATCTAAGTACCTGAAGTTTATAGATAAAAAGACTAACTTATTTGTAGGAATAAGCCAGGAAGAATTCCTATCACGATTTAATGAATTACAGGAAGAAGAGTACTTATTATTAATGGAAGACTATAAACTAACAGCTATCAATAAACACATGGTTAGAGGTGACTTTAATGGTAGGGGGAGTTTAGATAAGGCTTTCTTTGCACTTAAGAATAATACTGACACTATAAATTTAATTATATGGCATTCGGAATCTAACAGGTATATCATAGTAGAAACTTTGAAGATGCCTTCTTTTGTAGGTATTGAGCTATTCCCTAAGGAAGAAGAACTGACCAGCTCTTATGAAGATGAATCTGTTAATATGATAGCGGACGGGATTAGTCTAAAATCTTATAATAAAGGATATGATATTATATATTATTGGGAGGGAAAGACCTATCAAGGTTTTATATATAATAAGTAAGAGTTGTATTATTCGAAGTTAATATTACTTTCTTTGATATCTACGGTGAAATTTATATCATTAATTGTAACTCCACCGAAGAATAGCGTATGGTTAGATCGACCCTCATCAGAGATGAACTTTATTACTAAAGGATAACTTTCTCCTGCATATTCTACATACCCTATTTTTTCTACCCCATCATATTCGATTATCCATGTAGGTTTGGTACAATCCCTTATCTCCTTAACCATAACATAGAATTTATCTTCTTTAGATGGGTCTGATACGAAGATGACTTCAAAGGTTTTTTCATTTTGTATGAGAGTATTATCTTTCGGAACATAATAGATTTTTCCATCTTTCATAAGGTTAATCCTAAATTCTCTATCCATGAAAGAGAAATAGAAGTCTTCAAACTCGCTATTACTTGACCAGGTAAAATCTACATATCCCATACCACTACTCTCACCAGCGATGCTTGCCCGTATGGAGTTACTACAGGATATAAATAGGAAAGTTATTAATAACAAACATACAATTAATAGAATATTCCTAAATTTCATAATTTTTTACACCTCTGATTCAATTTTATCATCAAAAATTAAATAATCACTAAGAATAGAAACTAAAAGTAGGATATTTAATATAAAAAGATAGCTTGAAAAAGTATTTTGTAAAAAGTTATCTGGGATTAATTTCCGCCACCCAGCATCTTCCAGACTTCCAGCATTTTTTCGTATCTATATATATAGTATCCATTTTGCTCAACCTGTAGCCATCCTTGCAGGTCGAAGATTCTATCCATAAGTTTTATTGCTCTTTCTACATAGTATATATCGTACTCTTGTGTTTCCCGGTTTCTTGACTTTTGGAAATTAGATTCTGCCAGAGTATACACGATATCCACATCCATATATCCTGTTTGTTCATTAGCTATGGTAGCATATTCTATACCGACTTCCGGGTTATAGATGTCGGGGTGCATGTTCATAGTAAGTATAGAGGCGATATAATTATAGAAATATGCATCGGATGGCATATATTGTAGTATTGTTTCATAATCTTGTTTATATCTAGGGTCTCCCATAATATGGTATACACATCCTCTGTATAGATATGCTGGGTTATTAGAGTTTGGTTCTAAAGATATACAAATATTCCATTGTTTGATAGCATTCTGGAAATCTCCCAGGTATGCATAGCATTGTCCTTTATCCAGGTATGGGCCGGGATTTAGTCCTTTGGTTAATTCGATAACCTGGTCGAAGTCTTCTATTGCTTCCACATATTTCCACATCTGGAATAAGACTTGTGCCCGATTGAGATAAGCCAGAGGATTATCCGGTTCAATAGAGAGGGCATCAGTATATCTATTGTATGCTTCTTTGAGAGCTCCTTGTTGGGCGAGTTGGTTACCTTCAACTATAAGGTTGAATGCGGTGGTCTTCTCCTGCTGGGAGAAGCTAAAGTTAATAGATAGTACAAAAAATGTTATTATAATACTAATTCCAAGAAAACCAATCTTTCTTATTTTCTTTGTTATGTCCATGCTATATACCTTTTTTAAATACTAAATTTATCGATAAATTTAACATATGATATTTGTCATAATTTAATTAATCTTATCGGTTTTGGCAAATCTCGTATTAATTATATATAAAAAATTATAATGATTTACTCTCTTATTAAGGGTAATAAAAGGGTGAAATTTTATTCAAGACTCATAATAAAGGATTATGTGTTATTTAATATGAAAGGGATGATTTTTGGAATTCGCATAAGAATCCTTAAATTATTACTATATAAAATCTTAAATGAAGGATGATTCAATATGAAAAACCAAACAGAACACGGAAAGATAAGAGTAAAACTACCATGTAAATGTTATATGGAAGTGGAGAAGAGTAGCCTTAACATAAAAACCAACAAGTATTTCATGAATTATATAAAATGCAAAAAACATAATATATCAGGAAAAGATGTTCTCCTGAAAAAAGTGAATGATTATTTGTATGTGGCTATAATAGACCCTAAAAAAGAAAGGAAAATATTTAAGCAGGAAGACCAATTCTTCGCTGATATGTATAATAAAAAGCTATTCAAGTGTCCGGATTGTGATACTGATATTTACGGGAAGAATATGCTCAGTGTTAACAACTATAAAAAGACATACTGGGAAATAGATTTCCAATGTCCAGAATGTAAACTGGTAAGTTCATATAGAATAGATAGCAGGGATATAGTGTGATATAATCTAAGCTTTAATCCTTCCACAAAATATAATATCGGTTGACTATCAGGATATTATTTATTAATAGAAAAGATTATGGGAATAATAAAAACAAAAAGCCAAATCGAAAACATAAGAATTGCATGCCGAATTGTAGCAGAAGTCCTCGAAATGCTCAAAGAAAATGTTAAAGAAGGGATAACATCCCTGGAGATTGATACTATCGTGGAAAAATATATTCGTAAACAAGGAGGCAGACCTTGTTTTAAAGGATGGTATGATTTCCCTAACGCTACATGTATATCAATTAATGAAGAAGTCATCCATGGTATACCGAATAAAAGAACCATACGGAATGGTGATTTGGTTAGTGTGGACCTGGGTGTGGATTATAAGGGCGGTATCGGAGATTCTGCTTATACTTATCTGGTGGGTGAGGTAAAAGAAGAACATACCCTCCTAGCTAAAAGAACCCAGGAGTCTCTATACAAAGGTATAGAACAAGCAACAATAGGGAATAGAGTGGGTGATATAGGTAACGCTGTACAAACCCATGTAGAACAATACGGATACGGTATCGTGAGGGAGTATTGCGGACACGGAGTAGGGGAAAGCCTTTGGGAAGAACCTCAGATACCCAATTATGGTAAAAAGAATAGAGGGAAAAGGCTTAAAGAGAATATGTGCATATGCATAGAACCAATGATAAATCTTGGTGGGGATGATGTATATGTTAAGGATGATAATTGGACTGTGGTTACAGCAGATGGTGAACCTTCCGCTCATTATGAAGCTGAGATTTTAATTACTAAAAATGGTCCTGAGGTTCTAACCAAGATATAAAAAACTCTTATAAACAAATCACCATTTATAGATAAGATTTAGAATAGAATTATAGTGGGTAAATCAATTACACCCTTTGAGAACGAAGGGTGTAAGATTATAAATTAGTCAATGGATTGATTTACTGAATGATTTATTCTTCTATAACCTCGACCTGCAAGCTAGTTAGCCCTTGACCTTCATCTAGACCTACCAGGACGATTGTATATGCTTTACCTGGTTCGAAGTTTACTC
>CAYUUC010000288.1:0-4660 GCA_964447635.1 uncultured Spirochaetia bacterium | reverse complement strand
CAAATGATGTTTGTATATTTTATTATAAATTAAACTTTTTTTTTCAACTGTAGATAGAATATTAAATATTTAGTGTTATTTTTAACATATAACATTATAACTTTTGGAGATGATATTATGATTAAAAATGTCTTTAAGGTTTTATTTGTACTAATATTAGTATTAATACCTATATTAGGTTTAGCTGATACTATATACCTATTAGACGGTTCAGTTATTATTGGGGAAATTTTAGAAATAACTGATGATACCGTTACAATCAAAACTAAAATGGGCGTCCTTGAAATTGATAAAGAAAATATAGAAAGGATCGAATTTGAAGAACTCCCTGAAGAAGAAATCGATGAAGACGAAAAACTTAGAGAAGAAATAAAAGAATCCTTAAAAGATATGGTTGATGAAGAGAATATTGTAATCATAATCATAAAAGAAAAAGAAAAAGAAGATGAACAAAGCAATGGTGATGATAAAGAATTACCAGAAAATGATGTGAAAGATGAAAATGAAAAAAATGAAACCCAGGAAGATTTAGAAGAAAAAACCAACCAAAATAATAAAGTCGATTTTCATGACGAATCAGAAAACAATGATAATATGGAAAATAATGATAATAAAGATAATGATATAACCGATTGGGAGTATGATTACGATAATGAGAAAGATGATGGGAATGATGATAAATACAATTGGGCAGATAATGAAGGACAGAAGAATAATTCTAAAGATAAAGACCATAATGTGTTTACCACTCCAGTATTTTCAGTCGGTTTCTCTAGTATCGGATATTTAGATGATTTTAGTGACATAATACAATTCGGATTTAGTTTCAGATATATAATTGATAGCTGGATTGGTATTAATGTAGATATAAACTTTAGCAATGATTATATAGAATGGACTTCTTATTCTGGAGGAATGTCATTACTTGTACCAAATTGGAAATTTACCCCCATCGCCTTTGCTAATATATCCTATGAAATGTATTATGATTACTATTACGAAAATAGTTTTGAAGGAATAACCGGTTCTGTTGGTGGTGGTTTTGAATGGTTCATATTTAACTGGATGTCTCTCCAGTGGTATATAAAGAAATACTTTGTTATAGAAGAAGAATATGGAAATAGTAGAGTATTTGAGCAAAATCTATTCACCGGTCTTGTCTTATATATAAACTTCTAAACACTCTCCCAAAGAAATAAAAGCTAATACTAAGCATTATTATCATCCGATTAGTTTAAAGATTAAATAAAACACACACTATTTTGAATTTTTATAGTTTTATCGTATATATGAATCGATTTTTAATAAATAAAGGGGGGATTGACTTAGTTATAAAATGCTAGATCGCCAACTAAGAGTCTTAGAGTTTCGATCTTATATTGGATGATTGAGGCTAATTCTTCTTTTTCGCTAATGGTTAGGCTATCAATTTCCTCATCTAGAATGTGGATAGGGTTTAAGCTATCTGGAATTCTTTTTCCAGTTTTAATTAATTCTGCTATTACCTCCAGATATTCGGGTATTAACCTTTCTAATCTGAGTGTTGCTTTATCATTTAGAGTTACCATCTCTCTACTCCTTAATTTCCTTCTTATACAATATATTATAGCAATAATCATACCAGATGTTTAGTATATTAATTATGTTTATCATAATAAATGTTAATAATTAATTACTAACATAACAAATTAATACTATTAGTCAACTTTTTTAATAAATCTAAAAAATAAATCTCACATCTTCTAAACGTCTTTCTAATTCGTTTAATACAGCTTTTTCTTGTTCTATATCATCAGCAATAAAAGTTGCACTCAATCTAAAATAATTACCAGCTTCCGGGTCATCCCATGGAACATTGGAGATTAGTTTTTCTCTAATTAACCATTCGGTAAATTGTTCTGCATTCTCAAAAGTAGGACCATCCTTAATCCCTTTCGGAATATTCACATATAAGAAATAAGACCCACCAGGCATCTGAGCATCAAAACCTTTAGCTTTGAGAATATCAACCATGGCTTGTAATCGTCTTCTATACTTACTAACCAGTTTATCGGTTATTTGCGAGTTTTCTAAAGCTTTAACTCCTGCTTTCTGTATAGCCTTGAATTGACCACAATCTATGTTATCCTTAAGCATTGCGAATGCTTTGATTATGTGCTCATTTCCCGCTATAAAACCTAATCTCCATCCAGTCATATTAAACAGTTTTGATAAACTATGAACTTCTATCCCAACATCAAGCGCCCCATCTACACTTAAAAATGACAGGGGTCTGCTGTTGTAAACCATTTTAGAATAAGCTGCATCTTGTATAATAGCTATATTATATTTCTTAGCTATACTAATAAGTTTTTCATAAAAATCAATACCAACTATAGCACCTGTTGGACTATTAGGGTAATTTACAACTATGGCTTTTGCTTTATTTAAAATATCTTCAGGAATACTATCCAGATTTGGGATAAAGCTGTGTTCCTTCTTTAAAGGGAGATTATATATATTAGCTCCGAGGTATTTAGCATTAGTTCCAAAAATAGGATAACCAGGGGTGGTCATTATTACCCAATCACCAGGATTGATAAAAGCTAAAGGTAGAATAGCTAATCCAGATTTTGCTCCTATACAATGGTTAACTTGAATGGAAGGATTTAATCTTACATTAAATTCCCTTTCCATAAATCGAGCAGCTGCCTCTTTAAATAAGAATATCCCATTATCAGCATAACCTCTATTTTCGAATACATCGACTTGTTTTTTCAGCTCATCCCTTATAATAGAATCTGCCATTTCGTCAGCTTCACCTACTCCGAAATCCAGCATCTCAATATCAGGATTAGCTTTAATAGCCTGATTTTTTGCTTCAGTAATCTTTACGAATTTATTCTTCTTGGAATTTAAAGATTCTCCTTCTACTCCGAAATCTTTCCCTCCGATTCTTTCTGCGAAATTTTTTTGTAAATAATTATTAGTTTCCATTAATATTCCTATTTCATTATCATTTAAATCAATTATCAATAACGGATAAGTAATATAATAATTAAAAGATAAATGGTAAACAATAACATAGATTTTTATAGAAATAAACCATTCTTTACTGATAATCAAAAGCAATATTCTCTTATAGTGAATTAATTATATGGTTTTACTAATTTACTAATGTTAATGTATCTTCACATTTATCCATTTTTTACCCAATCTTTCCATTTTTTCTATCATTTTTGTCCCTAACATTTCTTCTAACCATTCCTCATGGTTGGGTAAATCTTCAGTAGGAAAGCCTATAGTCACATCTGCTCCATCATTACCATATTCTAAATTAAGCCATAATCCATTCCTATCTCTCACTTTATATTCAACAGTCGCTAAATATGTGTATTTAATAAAAACCATTATTAGCTCATACTCACCCTTTATTAAAAATGATGTTTCTTTCATAACCTGTTCAGCTGACTCATGATAAGCATCAATTAATCCACGAATACCAAGTTTAGTCCCTCCAAAATACCTTACCACAACCACCATAATCTCATAAACATCATATTTCTGAATAACACCAAGGATTGGTTTACCTGCTGTTCCAGAAGGTTCTCCAGCATCAGTAGAAAATTCGGTTATGTCCTCTTTACCTATTCTATAGGCATAACATATATGAGTAGATTTAAAATGTTCTTTTTTCAGTGAGTTTAATATCAAATCTACATCATCTTTTGAGGATACTTTATATGTATAGGAAATGAACTTAGAACCTTTGATGGTAATACTAGACTCTCTTTCTTCTTTTATCAATCTAATCTTACTCATAAAAATAAAATAATTATTTAGATAAGATATTACAAGCAGATTTATTCATAATAGGTTTTTTCTTTTTCTACTTTTGGAAAGCGAAAATGATAGATAATGGGTGAATAATAATTATGCCAATCTAAAAGCATGTCTTCCTCCTTAGCATAGGGCGGTGCATTATGAATTATATATGGTATTCCTTCATCATTCCTTTTATCAGATATTATGGCTATATGAGAATTTGGGGAATCGAAGACTACAATATCCCCTCCTTGCCATTTTGTAAGATTATCTTTATCATTCGGTTTTACTTTTATGGTAAGGTTTTTAGCGTATTTCTTAAAAAATGGGGTGAGATTCTTAACTCTTCTGAAATCTATATTAGGTTCAGGTTTCCCTCCTACTCTTGGATAATCGGAGGGATTATCCTTAATATCTTCGTCTACCATAGATTTTAAATCATATCCAGCTTCTTTGAAAGCTCTCCATATTACATCTGTACATACACCAATACCCTCAGGAGGATAACCACCATTATAGTAACCATCTTCATATATGGTTTCATTCACCGCTTCAATCCTTGCTCCATTAATCATATCCTGTAAATCTTTAATACCATCCTCATCATTATCTATATCGATAACAAGTTTGGGAATAAAGATTAAATTGTCATTTTGGTTTCCTGTGTTATTATTATCCATATTGATTGAAATGGAATTATGAATTGTGGCATCTTTACTATTAATTATAGGCGATAAAATCCTATTATTACTTGTAAGAATAAAAAATGACATTATTAATACTATAATAAAAATAAATTTTCTCATAATGTAACCTTTAAATTTTCCTAAATTCTATAATAAATATGCTTATGATT
>CAYUUC010000287.1:0-4673 GCA_964447635.1 uncultured Spirochaetia bacterium | reverse complement strand
CGTAAAAATAGGGTAATATATCCCCACTATTTACTTTTACATCTTCTTAATAAGGAGAGGCTAGGTGAGGATTCTATTAAATTATGGATTGTTATGAACCCAACTATAAATATAATTTCCATTCAATGTAAAATAATATTATATTTAGCCAGGAAACTTTTTTGAGAATGATAAACCTATGAGAAAAAACAAATATGATTTAGTGATTACTTTACTATCAATGCTTTTTATCCTTATCCTCGCTTGTGATGGCGATACCAAACAAAACCAGTATACAGACATCATACCCGATTCATTAGATAGGAAAAACGATATACAAGGCATAACCATCGGAAAGACTGATGATAAAACCATCCAGGACCTCCTCGAATCACACACTATGCCAATCATAACCCGTAAAGACAACATCAGAGTGAGGACGCACCCATCTTTCCTGGCAGATGTCATTTCCATGATGGATAGCGGGACTCGCATAACCATAACCAAGCGTACCGGGGGGACAGAGACATCGCTATCCGGAGAAAGCCACTACTGGTTCTATGTTAAGACTTATAACGATAAGGAATTCAAATACCGGCAATACAAGTCAGGATGGGTCTTCGGGGGCGACATCGAGGATGAGGACTATGACCTGCCCTTCATCAATAACCTACCCATCGTTAACCGGTATGAGGAGGCGGAAGCCTTAATCATAGCTGATACTCTGTATAAGTACTTCATCATAGAGCAGGACAGCATAGTCATGAGATATGCCCCCAATCTGTTCGCAAGTCCTGTATATACGCTCAATAGCGGGGATAGGGTGAACATCATAGAGAAGTCTGCCTTCAAACAATACGGATTGAATGATGATAAACCGATGAGGTGGCTGTATGCCGTGTATAAAAAAGGCAATAGACATATAGGCGGATGGCTAGCCGAAGATCAGCTCCCTGATACCATCACAGATGACCTAATCAGACAGCTCCCTGTTAACAATGTCTATAGACCGATAACCGGAAAGCCTGTCTATGCCGGCGAAACCATTATCGATAACTATGAAGCCGATAAGCCAACTGCACAGATAACCCTCTTTACTGGTATCCTTTCGGATGGAGTCTTTGGCGATATCTACTACTCAGACGGCTATCAGTATGATAGATTGGATGGGAAGCGTCTATGGCTGGAGGAGAACATAAGCAATACCTTATTCTATCTATACTCGAACGGAGATTACATAGGCATGACCCAGCCGATGGAGGGTTACATAGATAAAGCGAAGGAGTGGGGCTTGCTTGGTAAGGATAAGCCTATCATCATGGTTGAACTGGATAAGGATGTCGATGTCCCTTCAGATGCTTCCATAATAGCTTTCTCAAACCCTATCGATGAAGGTAAGTTCCCCATCGATATACATCACCATCAAGTAAGCGATGAGCAAGTTCAAACCGCTAAAGAAGACTTAAAGTCTAAGCTAAGGAATGCCTTCTACGATGAGTTCGGTGTGGTTATAGATAATGAAGCTTACTATCAGAGCTTTAACACAGACCTAAGTCCAATTCGTTTCAATGGGGGGATTAGGTTCTTCTATGTGTCTGATGTCCGCTTGATTAGCCATGAAGGGGATGAAGACTCCTTTGTGTTTCGTCAATCCGGCATACTGGACACTGATGGAGGATTGAATGCACTCGACAGCCTGGTCAAGCGTGTAAAGAGCCGTGAGGAAGCGAATTTCATCCAGGCTTATGACCGGATTGTTGGTATCATCGACCTTGATTCACAGGACGGTAAAGAAGAAGCCATCATTCGACTGGCAGAGATGGGTGGGGATAGTATATACAGGCTGGTGTCACCTTCAGATGATGGGCTAATCATCGTTTTTGAATAACCATCTATTTTTTATTGTGTATTGATTAATCGATGGTAATTTCTTAATATTTGAGGTATCCATATTTATTTATAAGAGAGGATGTATCATAGGAAACAGCAATCAATATTCCTTAACCAGTGCGGAAGACCTTAAACGGTTCGTCCAAAACGAAGTCCCCGAGTATCATAGGGGTCTTCTACTCAATGTCATGGATATGAATGACATGAAGATAGAGCGTTTCGATGAGATGGGACAGATTCTGGTGGGCGATATAACCAGCGATGAGTACCCATCGATGAGAAGCATAGCAGAAGAAGAAATCAAGCAAGCATCAAAGCTACCCAAGAAAGGATTGTGGCACTTCATCAAGCTGGAGATGTACCGCTTCTTCTGCACAGATGATGCCCAGTATACCGAAGAGCGGAAGAAAGGTGCGAGCAACTTCAAAATCATAGTGAGTGCGATAGCCGGCTTCTTAGGCTCTGCATTCGGTGTAGGGACAGGTCTCATCACGGGAGCGGTGACTTTCGCCCTGGTAACCATCTTCAAGATATACAAAGAGGGGGTCTGCTCCTTTCTCGGTCAACACTTTAACTTATCAGAAGAGATAATCAAAGAAGAGTATTCCGAAGAAAACCCCTAACCAAACCACAACATAGGAGAACGAACATTGAGCGATTTTGAAATCATATTCAAGCCGGAGATTGACGAACCGGATAACCAAGGCGAAGGCAGATTCACCGCTGAAGACGGCTTAGAAGAACGCATCCAAGACCGGATAGCATTGGTCATAGGTGTGGAACGCTACGATGACCCGAAGATACAAGACTTACGCTTCACTGAAGAAGATGCCAACCGGGTGAAAGACGTCTTGCGTAAGAAAGGCATGTTCACATTGCTTTACATGCTGACTGTGCCAAGGTCTCCCATACCACCCACCCGTGAAAACATCATCCGAGGGTTGAAAGCAGTCGCTGAATACTCCAAAGAACAGACCATAAAGACTTTTGTCTTCTACTACGCCGGACATGGATTCCACAAAGATGGAGTGAACTATATGGTTGCGAAAGACACCAGCCTTGACAGCATAGAACAGACCGGAATCAGCCTGAAAGAGGCTATGTCCATACTTGGTGATATACACAGGGACACGAAGGTAATGGTCTTCATGGACGCCTGCCGTAGCCTGTATCGGATAAGAGGTGGACCGGAGCTATGGAAGGATGAGGAGTCCAGCGGGATTAAGATACTGTATTCCAGTTCCATGGGGATGCCTTCCTTCGAGATACCTAAGCTGAGGCATGGTCTATACACAAAGTACCTGTTGGAGGCTCTGGAAGGTGAAGCTGATAAACCCCCCTACGGCATAAAAGACGGCTTAGTCTCTTTCAGCGAGGTATCCAGGTACATCACGGATAAACTCATGGAGTGGTCGAAAGAGAACCCGCTATATAAGCAGGAGCCCAGAATCGATATGCAGGAAGCTATGGGCGACTTCTTTATTACAACCACACAGGAAGACTAAACTTTTTATTATATATAAAAATAAACTTAATTTATTATATAATAAAACTTACCTTAATATTTTTATATTAACATAAAATTAACCAAATGTTAATAAATAATTAACAATTAATAATTATGGTATACCATCATAAAAAATCAATTTAAAATATATGGAGTGAGAACATGAAAAAAAATACTTTTTAGTAAGTTTTTTGTTTAATTTTGTTATAATATTCATTTTTAGTTGTGTTATAAAAAATGAATATGAAGATGTAACTTATATTTATGGCTCAAATCCTGATGTTATTAGTCAAAAAATAGTAGACTACATAAAAATCACAGATAAAGAGATAATTGAAGAGCTTATTGTTACGAGAGAGGATGAAATCATAGTTGAAGAGCAGGTAAAAGCAGTTATAAAAGAATATATTATGAGTGTTGAGTCTCAAGCTTTACCTGATTTTGCTCATGGTTTTATTGTAACAAAAGAACCAAATTTTGACCTGGATAATGATGGCATTCCGAATGATTGGGATGATGATATTGATGGAGATGGCACTTCTAATGAAGATGATGACGATGATGATAATGATGGTATACCTGACGCTGAAGATAATGATGCTGATGGTAGTGGTTTTTTAGATTATTTCGAAGTAGATACTGATAATGATGGCATACCAAATTGGTTAGATGGCGATATTGATGGAGATGGTTTACCAAATGACCATCCTGATGAACATGACACCGATGGTGATGGATTGATAGATTTAGAAGATTGGCAACCTGGTGATGGAGAAATCGATAGTGATAAAGATGGTGATGGTTTAAATGATTTTCTTGATCATGATATGGATAGAGATAATATTCCTAATATATTTGATGATGATGTAGATGGCGATGGCTTTTGGAATGGGGTAGACCCGGATATTGATGGCGATGGAATAATTAATGGTTTTGATGATGATATAGATGGGGACGGTTTGCCTAATACAATAGATAATGATATTGATGGCGATGGAATAATTAACCAAGATGACCCAGATTCAGATGGTGATGGAGTACCAAATAATGAAGACGACGACCCTTATGGAGAAGATAATGTAGATTGGGATTATGATATAATTATTTCTTTTGGAGAAGATGAAGATGGTAATTTAATAATTACTACAATAGAATATAATTATATAGTAATCTATGAAAATAAATTACCAATTGAAGTAAAGAGAAGTTCAGTAGAATAGAAATTAAAATCATCAATGGAAGTATGAAATAAAATCATACTTCCATTTTAGTTAATAACAAGGAGACTATTGTTATG
>CAYUUC010000286.1:0-4703 GCA_964447635.1 uncultured Spirochaetia bacterium | reverse complement strand
GACCACCGAGATCTACACTCTTTCCCTACACGACGCTCTTCCGATCTATAGGTCACTATTTAGTTTACTATCAGTAGGGCTTTTTAGCTTTAGTTTTTATAAAACATATAAAAGCATAAAAAAGTATAAGCCTGACTACGATAAATTTTCCGATGAATCCAAATCTTATATCAAAGAAAGGATAAAAAGGGGAATAGTAAACGGATTAAAACATAATAAGCTACTATTGGTTGTAAATTTTATTCTTTTCATTATTTTGATAATAGTAAACATTATAGTATGGACAATAAGATTCGAATAAGATATAAATCTAAATCACACAATGGATAGGAGATAAAAAAATCAAGCTGATAAAGAAAATTAGCAATTCTTCTAATAAAACCATTTTAGGTATCATATTACAATTATCATCTACCTTCTTTTTTACTGCTAGCACTGTATTCATAAAATCAGCGTCCGAAATATCATCCCATATCGATTCATTCCATATTATGTTTTGGCGTTCAATCGTTGGATTGATGATAGTCTTATGTTTAGGATTAAGCGGGAAGAGATTCTTTGCTTCTTTTCGTGAGTTAAGAAAGGTTACAGGATGGTGGCTTTTTATTAGGGGATTCATTGGTGGGATAACCATGCTATGCATATTCTCTGCTATATCAATAGGCGGGGATTTAGGAGAAGTTGGAGCGTTACACAAGCTATCGCCTATATTTGCTGCTGTATTCGCTATCTTTATCCTGAAAGAAAGATTAAACATAAAGATATTGATACCCATAACCATTGCCATTATCGGTGTGTTCTTTATAAGAAATCCCCTTACCAGCGGATTTGGATTACCACATATCCTTATCCTTTTTGGAGCTATGGGTACCGGATTTATACTTAATGTTGTACGAAAACTACGAATTTATGGTGTGGAATCATGGCTGATTGTGGCTGCTTTGCTTGTATCAAGTCTGGTTATATCTGCACCCAAAGTTATAATAGAAAAACCCGTTTATCCATTAAATGCATTCCTATTTATGGTTGGAGCCGGGATAGCCAGCACAGTTGCTCAATTGCTGGTTACTACAGCTTCTCGGTATCTACAAGCCAAGATATCCTCGATTCTAAGTTTGCTTTCGGTTTTCGAATTGATGATTATCGGGAATCTGGTCTTCTCTGAGCTTATTACCAAATATAAAGTCATTGGTGGTTCATTAATCGTTATATCCTCAGCTATTACTATATTCATAAGCATATCCCGGGATAAAACCGTCCCCTCATAAAAAAGTTTAGAATTTTTCCAAAAATTAAGATAACTTAATAATCTATTCTTATTATATTTAAAAAACCTAAGGAATATTAATGAATAAATCGAGAGTAGTTATAATAAAATGTGAGACATATTCTGAAGATAAAGTGTACATGGCTGTAAAAAAAGGGATTGATTTACTAGGCGGTGTTGATAAGTATATCCAGGATGGTGAGAAGATACTTCTTAAGCCTAATGTCTTAGTAGGAGATAAACCGGAGAGGAATACCACCACTCATCCTGCTGTATTTAAAGCAGTAGCCAAAGTTTTAGGTGAAACTAAAGCTGACCTTTATTACGGGGATTCTCCAGGTTTTGGTAGTCCTGTATTCCAGCTCAAAAGGTCAGGTTTCACCCCGGTTGCTAATAAATTAAATATAAAGATTGCAGATTTTCATAAAGGTAAAGAGATTGAATTCCAGGATTCACCTTTTGTAAAAAAATTCAACATTGCTAATGGTGTCTTAGAAAGTGATGGTATAATCAATATATGTAAAATGAAGACTCATGGCTTAACAAGGATAACAGGTGCTGTAAAGAATCTGTTCGGTTGCGTCCCAGGTCTACTAAAAGCCGAATATCATGTTAAGATGCCAAATGTGTTTGATTTCGCTAAAATGCTGGTTAGTTTGAATCTACTACTCAAACCAAGGCTTCATATAATGGATGGGATAATAGCCATGCAGGGGAATGGCCCCAGAAGCGGGGAAGCCATAAATATGAATGTTATACTGGTTGCTGAAGACCCTATTGCTTTAGATGCGGTATTCTGTAAACTAATTAATCTAAATCCCAACTTTGTTCCTACATTTAAACCAGGTAAAGAATGGGGATTGGGAACTTATATCGATGAAGAAATTGAACTGGTTGGAGATGATATTAATGACTTAATCAAAGGTAATTTCGATGTGGTTAGAAAACCTGTTAAGAATGTGACCAGTTCTAATATTGTTTCTTTCCTGAAGAACCTTGTATCCCCGAGACCTGTTATAGATAAGGATAAATGTACCAAATGTGGTGTTTGTATTGAGGTTTGTCTTGTAGATGGAAAAGCAGTAAACTGGCGGGATGGAGACAAGACAAGACCTCCCCACCACAATTATAGAAAATGCATAAGATGCTATTGCTGTCAGGAATTATGCCCTTATAAAGCCATAAGTATAAAGACACCGATATTAGGAAAACTTATTTTAGGTAATTAATCTAATATATCAAATAGATAAGATTGGAATTAATATTTTCATCTAGGTAAAATTTTATAAAATTGTTGATATAAAAAAAGAAAAAAATTTTGATAATTACCACTATATTATAACATTCATAATAATTCAGAAAGTAAATAAAAAAATGAAGGTTACTTATAAAGGTAATTTTTCATAAAAACAAGGATAAACATTATGTCAGAAGAAAAAAAGAATTTTACACCAAAACATCTAACACTAATAGAAAGGCTCTCTGATATCCAAATATCCAGAGCAATGGGAAGGATTGTATTTACAGCGACCCATTTACATGAAGATGGGGGTCACTATTTAAGTACTATTTACAGGATACCTTTTGACCTGGAATTAAGGGATAGAAATAAGATTAGGGTCATGACCCAACGGGGTAAATTGGATTATCATCCTAGATTTGCCCCTAAAGGCGAATTGACCTTCCTATCAACCAGGGATAAGGATGTCCCTCAAGTATACTTAATACATTCTGATGGAGGAGAAGCCCAGCAAATAACTAATCTATTAACCGGTGTTTATAAATTCGAATGGTTAGCAGATGCTAAGAATCTTATCATTCAAACTGATGTGTATCCTGACTTAGAAACACAACAAGAGAACTACGACCGTGCTGAAACCCGAAAGAAAAAGAAAAGAGAAGGATACGAACTGAGCGGTTACCCCATTAGAAGCTGGGATAGCTATATAGGTCCTAAATTCCCACACCTCTTTGTATATAGCATTGATACTCATGAATATAGAGACATAACTCCTCATGCTGAAAAAGATTATATAGATAGAAAATGGGAGGTTTCTCACGATGGTAAAAAAATCGTGGTTACAGTTAATGGTATCGGAGATGACCTTCGAGTTTACTCTAATATTGGTATAATAGATATCGAAACAGCAGAAAGAACTATGGTCACCAATGAAAAAAACGTCTATGATAATCCTAAAATCTCTTTCGATAACCAAAGTATCGTATGTGAGTATAAACCTATCCAAAAAGGGATGATTGGTAAAAGAGACCTGGTTATAATAAACCTGAAAACTGGAGAAAAAGAAAATATAACCAAAGACCTAGACCTTTGGCCTTTCGACCCACAATGGATACCTTATTCGGACAATGTCTTGTTCCATGTGGAAAAAGAAGGCACTACCCAGATATGGATTTACTATGTTGACCAAAAAATTTCAAAGCCTATTGTAACTGTAGGACATAATTATGGCACAAAGATATCTCCGGATGGTAGGAATATTCTTTATATACACGAAAGAGTAAATAAACCCTGTGATATATATATAAAGTCTATCGCTCATGTGGATAAACCACACATTCGAATAACTGATTTTAATAAAGATTTACTCAATGATTTATCTTTACAAACATCAGAATGGTTAGAAACAGAAGGTTCAGATGGTCGAAAAATCCAATCCCAACTAATAAAACCGGTCAATTTTGACCCTAATAAAAAATACCCTCTTTTATTATTCATTCATGGAGGACCATATGTATCATTTAGAGATAGATTCAGTTATAGATTCAATCCTCAACCCTATGTTAATGAAGGATATGTGGCTTTAAGAGTCAATAGCCGTGGTAGTACAGGGTTTGGACAGAAATTTATCGAGGATAATAAAGGTAAGTGGGGAGACCTGGGCTATAAAGATATAATAATGGCTTTAGATAAAGTCTCTAAAGAACCTTTTATCGATGAAACTAGAATGGCTGCATTGGGAACATCATATGGGGGTTATATGGTTAATTGGATAGCTACCCAGAAGGAAACAGCAGATAAGTTCAAATGCCTGGTGTCCTTCGCTGGTATATATAATTTGACCAGCTTTTATGGTACTACAGACCTATCTCATAAATATGAACATGAATTCGATGGAACTCCTTTCGATAACCCAGAACCGTACACAAAGTGGTCACCAGCTTCCTATGCTCAAAATATGAAGACACCTATGCTATTAATCCATGGTGGTAGAGATTATAGAGTATCTTATTCAGAATCCTTACAACTCTATACCGCATTATCCAGATTAGGTATAGAAAGTGAATTGTTGTATTTTAAAGAGGAAAGTCATTGGATAATGAAACCCAATAATTATATTCTCTTCTATGAAACTGTCTTGAAATGGCTCAAGAAACATCTTTCTTAATTAACCAATCCATTCCAATTCCTAATATC
>CAYUUC010000285.1:0-4703 GCA_964447635.1 uncultured Spirochaetia bacterium | reverse complement strand
TCTTTTATTTACAAATCCTTTTTTTACATATAAAAATATTAACCAAACCTTTATCATCTTAGATTTAATAGCTCGCAATTCCATTAATAATACTTATATGAATTAATTCTAAATTATAATTGATAGTTTTATTATTATTTTGGTTAAGCAATATGAGTATAATCATAAATAATCATATTACATTAGGAGAATATTCAACAATGAAGAAAGAATATAGAATGAAATTAGGCGAGCTAGACTTTATTATCCAAACCGGTGAAATGGCTAAGCAAGCTAATGGTTCAGTTGTAACACATTACGGTAGTTCATCATTATTAACAGCTGTAACCATGGGCAAAGATGAACCAAATCAAAATTTCTTCCCACTTTCGGTTCATTATGGAGAAAGATTTTACGCTGTTGGAAAAATACCAGGTGGATTCTATAAAAGAGAAGGTAAACCTCGAGACAAAGAAGTATTAATATCCAGGGTAATAGACAGGTCTATAAGACCATTATTCCCTGAAGGTTTCAGCAATGAAGTACAGGTTATACCCATGGTAGTAGCATCAGACCAGGATAATCCTACTGATATACATGCTCTTAACTCTACCAGTATCGCATTAATGATATCAGATATCCCATTTTATAAACCAGTCTCCGCAGTTAAAGTAGGTTTAGACGATAATGGGCAATTTATATTAAATCCTACATTCGATCAAAGCATTGATGGAAAACTGGATTTAATTGTAGCTGGAACTAAAGATGATATCGTTATGATAGAAGGAGGTGCAGACCAATTACCTGAAGATATATTGATTAAAGCATTAGAGTTCGCTTTTGAGTATATCAAAAAAATATGTGACTTCCAAGAAGAAATAAAAAAAGACTGTGGAAAAGAGAAAATCGAAGTAACCTTAAAGAAGATTGATCCTGATTTAAGAAAAAAAGTAGAAGATTATTCTAAAGATAAAATGAAACAAGCAATGTCTATTCAAGATAAGCTGGAGAAATACGAAGCTATAGATAAAGTTAAAGAAGATACTCATGAACATTTTGAAAAAGAATTTGAACCTATAGAAGACGAAGAAGAAAGAGAAAGTTATTTATCAATGATAGACCCAATCATAGAGGATATTGAATATGATTCCGTTCGGGAAAGCGTATTAAATAAAGGAATAAGGATAGATGGTAGAGGATTAAAAGAGGTACGAGATATTGACTGCAACGTAGCCTTATTTGAAAGAACTCATGGTTCTGCATTATTCACCAGAGGAGAAACACAGGCTTTAGGTATTGTAACATTAGGAACATATCTTGATGAGCAAAGATTCGATGACTTAGAAGGAGAAGGTAGAACCACCTTCATGTTACATTATAATTTCCCTAATTACAGTGTTGGTGAAGTAGGAAGAGTTGGAGGTCCAGGTAGAAGAGAAATTGGACATGGAAAACTAGCAGAAAGAGCTTTATCATATCTCTTACCTGAAGATGAAGACTTTCCTTATACTATAAGGATTGTATCAGAAATTCTTGAATCAAACGGGTCTTCTTCTATGGCTACTGTTTGTGCTGGAAGTATGGCTTTATTTGACGCTGGAATACCGATGAAAGCAGCATGTGCTGGTATTTCCTGCGGATTGATTTCTGATGATGATATGAAGGAATATAGAATCATTTCTGATATTCAAGGATTGGAAGACCATATGGGAGATATGGATTTTAAAGTAGCTGGAAGTAAAACTGGAGTAACATCAATACAATTGGATATAAAGCTAAATGGAATATCTATACCTATTCTAGCAGAAGCATTCCAACAATCGAAAGAAGCAAGACTAAGCATTCTAGAGCATATGGATAAAGCTATTAGCGAACCGAGACCTGAATTATCTGAATTTGCTCCCAAGATAATCAAATTTACTATTGATAAGGAAAAGATAAAAGATGTTATCGGTCCTGGCGGTAAAGTAATAAAGCATATAACTGAAGTATCCGGAGCACAGATTATCGTTGACGATTTCGGTGAGATAAGCATCACATCAAAGGATGAAAAGAGTGCTAAAATTGCTTATAAGATGGTAGAAGAAGTTATAGCTGATGTGGAAGTAGGCAAGATATATGAAGGAGTGGTAACCAGAGTGGTAAACTTTGGAGCATTTGTAGAAATCCTACCAGGTAGAGAAGGTCTGTGTCATGTTAAAGAATTTTCTCATAAAAGGATTAATAATCCTTCTGATTTTGTCCAAGAAGGTGATAAATTAGTGGTTATAGTAAAAGAGATAGACCGTCAAGGTAGAATTAATCTTTCTCATAAAGATGCTATTAAAGGAAATCGAAATAAAAGGAAATAAATATTTAATAGCAAGCATATCAAAAAATTATATAGATTAGGATTAATATGTCAAAATCAACAAATAATGAAGCAAATTCTAAGAGTATAAAAATAATACCCTTAGGTGGTTTAGGCGAGATCGGAAAAAACATGATGTGCATCGAATATCAGGAGCAAATATTGATTATAGACTGTGGAATTAGAATGCCTGATGATGAGATGTACGGAATAGATTTAGTAATTCCTGATATGACATATGTTACTAAAAACCAGGATAAGATAATTGGATTACTTATCACACATGGACATGAAGACCATATTGGTGCTATTCCATACTTATTTAATAATATCAAAAATATCCCTATCTATGGAGGAAAACTAGCTTTAGAACTAATCAGATATAAAATGGAAGAACATGATTTCAATAAGAAAGATTATGATTTAAAGATAATAAATCCAAGGGATATTATTCAAATTGGTAACTTTACGGTGGAATTTATAAGGATAACCCATTCTATAGCTGATTCCTATGCTCTAGCAATCAATACTGACATTGGAACCATAATACATTCTGGTGATTTTAAAATTGATTATAGACCGATAGATGGTAAAAATTTCGATTTTTATAGATTGGCTTATTATGGAGAGCAAGGTGTTTTATTATTATTATCAGATTCAACCAATATAGAAAGAGAAGGTTTTAGCCCATCTGAAAGTGAATTAAAAGAGAAATTTCGTAAAGCAATAATCAACAACAAAGGTAGAACTTTGGTTGCTACTTTCTCTTCTAATATCCATCGTATACAGCAAGTGATTGAAATTGCCGTAGAATTGGGGAAAAAAGTAGCCCTATCCGGAAAAAGCATGGAAAAAATCGTTAATATATCTCTACAATTAGGATTTATTAAAATTCCTATGGGTGTATTAATTGGATTAAATGAAATAAATAACTATCCCCGTAATCAGGTAATAGTATTTACCACAGGTTCCCAAGGCGAACCTATGGCTGCTTTGTCTTTATTAGCAAGGGAAAGTCATAAATGGTTAGACCTGAACGAGGATGATACTGTCATCTTATCTGCTAGTGTAATTCCAGGAAATGAAAAAACTGTCTCCCGAATACTAAATACATTATTCAAGACAGGAGCAACCATCATCTATCGAGAATTCGGTGATATCCATGTCAGTGGTCACGGATTTAAAGAAGAAGCAAAACTAATGATGAGTCTGATAAAACCTAAACTTTTTATTCCTATACACGGTGAATTCAGGCACCTAGTACATCATGCCGCTTTAGCTGAAGATATGGGTATCGAAGGGAAGAATATAATCATAGCACAGGATGGAGATATCATAAATGTTACTGATAAAGGAATTGAAAAACAAGATAATCTGGATTTACAAGCAATCTTTGTAGATGGAAAAGGTGTTGGGGATATTGGAACTCGTGTCTTAAGAGATAGACAGACTCTATCTGAAGACGGAGTAGTCGTGGTTTTAATGGCTATTGTAGATAATAAATTAAAAGTAAAACCTGAGGTAATATCCAGAGGATTCGTATATGTTAAAGAAAATACAGATATGATAGAAGAAGCTAAAGATATTGTAGAAAAAGAAGCATTGGATTCTATTAATACTAAAAAAGATATGTTGGATAATGGAAAGATTGATTTTACCTCTTTGAAAGCCCGTATAAAAGGTAGCCTTAGGACATACTTCTATTCAAAAGTGGAAAGGAAACCCATGATAATGATAAGGATAATCGAAACTTAATCCTATAAAAAAATCTTTTACTGCAGTATAAACTTATATCTTTCCTCTTCATTTATAATACTGGTTATCTTTACTCCAAAATTATCCCCTATCGTTACAATTATTCCTTTAGCTATAATCATATCATTAACTAAAACATCCACAGGTTCATCTACATATTTATTAAGTTCAACAATTGAGCCTTCCCCGAGGTCTAAAATTTCTTTTATATTCATTTTTGTTCTACCAATTTCAACTGATAGGGAAACTTTAATATCATTAATGATTTCTAGATTGGGTAGTTCCAATAATTCTTCGGGAGATATTTCGTCTATTTCGGAGTATACTGGTTTTGATTTTTTTGGTTTAGCTGTAATTTGGGCTTCAGTTGGACCTGATTCCACAGAAAAAATATCTTCTTCTTCATCTGGTATATAAGATGAATCGAAGTCATCCAGCCCTGAACCCTCTAATAGAGCATCTATTTCATCTTGAGATAGTCCAGAATTGTTAGCCATTAATATCTCTCCTATTTTTATAAGTTATCATCTGTATATTCATAAATATATAATCGGTCTTTATTATAAAATATACTCAAAAAATCTAATATTCCATAACTAGTAAAGATTTTAAGTTACTT
>CAYUUC010000284.1:0-4714 GCA_964447635.1 uncultured Spirochaetia bacterium | reverse complement strand
TAGAAAGCAGATTAAGACTATTAAATATTCTGGATCGTAACAAAGTCAAATTAATTAAAAGATCAATAAGAGATAAAAGAACTCCCATGTTTATTGATGAATAATATAAGAGAGTTAATTCGAGTTCTTTTCCCCTTAAATTCATTTACTATAAAAGAGATGTGCGTTTTAATATCACAAAATCTTTTTAATAGATATAGATCGTTATTAAATGAGTATAAGAAACAGATTAGAACGGATATTTATATAGAAGTTTAACATTCGCAAAATAAAATAACGAAATATTTATGAATATTCATTATATTAAAACTAACAATTTTCTTAACACGCTCTTAAAATGAATAGATACTTGAAGGAGTAACCACCAAATCAACTTTGATATAATTATCCGTATTCATAAAGTGTTCTGAGTTTATGTCTTCAATAAGTTTATCGTGAGAAAGGGCAATGTATTTGGTTTCTGAATTAATCATCATCTTTTTCTTCAGCACCATCATCTCTTCACCAAACTCAAATTTATCATAAATTACAACTCCGTCCTCATTACTGAAGAACAGACCCATAAAGCAAACCAAGTCTACAGTACCCCTAAAAGGTTTACCTTTACCATACATAAGCGCTATTTCACCTTTCGTATTCCTATTCAGGCTATCAATGGAACAAATTTTATCCTGTTTTCTATCATAGTATACAATTTTCTTTTTATTCTTTGACACATAAGTTCTTAATAAATCCAAAGCTATAGATTCACTTAAGAAAATAAATTTGGATGACGCGTATATATCAGTATCCAGGACTATTTTAGTGGCAGCTTTATTTCCGATAAAATTAGGGCTTCTATTTTGGTCATGGAATTTTTTAGATAAAAGCCCTTGTGAATCCAGAATTTTTCTAGATTCCTGTACCAAATCCATATAAATATCCTCAAAAAATTATTAATTAATTTTTAACAAAGTAATAAGAATTGTAAAATTTTGGAAGAATATTTTGTTTATACAAAAAACTTATTCATTAATTTCAAGCAATGCTTTTTTATCATCTTGATTATCAATGTCCTCTGAAGTTTTAAATCTTTTGATAGCATCAGAAAGTTCATTGACAATCTGTGAATTCTTATTAAAGAGGTTCATGAAATCATTAATAAAATGCTCCATATTCTCGGAATTCCCTTTTTGCTCTTGGGAAACCTGGTTAATCAACTTAGATATCTCTTTTAATTCTTCAATTTTGTCATTTACTTGGTCTATACTATCTTTCTGACTAGATGTATTTAAGTTAATAACAGATATACTATCAGATATCCCTTCAGAACCTTTAGAAACGTCTTTCAACACGGCATTCTGTTCCTTCATAGCTTGGAAGACATTATTAATAAGATTGTTGCTTCCTTTTACTTCAGAGAAGATTTTATCAAACATAGACCCCGTTGTTTCAATTAGTTTCACCCCAGTATCAATTTTTTCGGTCATATCTTCGATGTGTTCTCGGATTTGCGTAGAAAAGTTCTGGCTTTCTTCCGCCAGCTTTCTAATCTCGGAAGCTACTACAGCAAAGCCTTTCCCTGATGTACCAGCATGAGCCGCTTCTATGTTAGCATTCATAGCTAATAGATTGGTTTGTTTGGTTATTTTCGTTATTTCATCCAGAGTTTCGGAAATGTTTTCATAAGATTTGGATATTTCTTTGGTAGCCTCTATAGATTTGGTTATATAATTATATCCTTCTCTTGATACCTTAGAAAGATTATTTATATGATTATTCGCTTCTTCCAGAGATGAGGTTATATTATCAACAGATTCGGTCATTTGGTTAATCGATGCGGAGTTTTCCTCTCCAGTTGCTGTTAATTGTTCTAATTCGGAAAAGACTTTACCCAATGTTGTTACAAGATTATCTATGAGACTGGTAGTATCTCTGATTATGATATCCTGTTTATTTAAATAATTAAAGTTTCTCTGAATTTCTGCTATTAACTGTATAGATATGGTAGCTAGTTTTTCTGCTTCCTTATTGGAATCCTCTGTGGTTTTCAATACATCATTCAGACTTGATTTTGTTATTATCATTGTATTGTCTAATTTCTTAACAAATCTATTGAACTGGTCACCTATCTGTCCTATCTCATCTGTGGATATTAACAATATCTTACTGGATAGATTTATCTCTTTAGCAGTTAGTTCTTTTAATCTACCATTAATTGATTTTATGTTCTTACCCAATGATAGTCCGAATGCAACAGCTACTAATACGAGATAAACTGATTTTTTACCGATAATAAAAGCATAAACTGCATCTCTCTCCCGTAATATCTTTTCAAGTTCAGTCTCATATTCTATTTCATTCAATTCTGTTTGCATTGAGTTTAGTTCATTCATCCGTCTATCAACATTGTCTTCTAAGAAATGACCATATATATAAAATTCACTTATTATATGATATGAAATAAACATAATCACAATTATAATTTTTGCTATTAGACTAATCTCTCTAGAAAAATTGTGGGTATAATCGATATAATACATATTGAGTTTGTATTTAGCATCATGTAAGAAATAGTTAATCAGAAAATAAGCAATACTGGCAATTACAAATGAAGCTCCTAAATTAGTCAACACTATTTCATAAATAGGTATCTCTGTTGATGTATCTCTAAGAATAGAAGATATTAAAGTACCAAAAGGAAAACCTAAAATAAAAATTATGGCTATAGATATGGGAAATATAACCACTGCTTTTTTTGCCTTTTGATATAGTTTTGTAGGAGGAGAATCACCTCTATTGATTATCGATAATGCTTTTTCTAAAGGTTTAAGCTGTATTCTAATAATAACAATAGCGATTATTGACGCTAATATAACCGATGCAAAAACCGATATCATTACATTAATCGGAGGGATACTGATCACACCCTCTGAACAACTAGCAGCAATAACTAGTTCTAAGAAGCTGACCAAAAAGGACCCGACTAAGATTACTAGTATAATCTTAATATTTAGATTGGATATTTTCATAATTTATACCTAAAAATAAAATATATAATTAAGTTAATACAATTATATTATTAACAAAAGTTAATTAATCTTTTATTAACTTTCTTGGTTTTACATAACTAAAAAAAATGACTACTAAACTATGTCATCTACTTAATATCTATCGTCAATACTAATTGTGGTTTTAGGATTACCTTTTCTTAAAAAGTTTTTTATATTAGCTATAGTCTCTATCACATTTTCTGCTACAGCATAGGATGTAAAACCAGCTACATGAGGTGATAGGACTACATTAGGCAATGTATGAAATGGATACCTTGATGGTTGGTTAATCTCTTTACTTTTTGGATAATTATACCACACATCAATTCCTGCTCCTCTTAAAATCTTCTTAGAAAGAGCATCAAAGAGGGCTTTTTCATCTATAATTACTCCCCTACCCACATTTATTAAGTATTTATCTTTCATACGTGAAAGCTTCTTTTCATCTATAATGCCCACGGTTTCCTGGGTTAAAGGTAAACAAACATAAATAATATCAGATTTATCTATAACCTTATCCATATCATAGTAGATTTCATCATAATATTCTGGTATATTATCAATTTTGTGCTTCTTATATCCATAAACATCGCAATCGAAAACCTTTAACATCTTAGCAATATAATATCCGATAGTACCAGCTCCGATTATCCCACATGCTTTCTGAAACAACGATGTCCATGTATCATCCAGACCATTACCTACCCAAAATCCATGCCAAATTCCTTCTTTTAGGTCATTATGGTATTCTATTACTTTGCCTAATAATGCTAGAGTTAAAGCTAAAGCCCTTTCAGCAACGACCGGAGCATTACCATGAGAGTTGGATATGATTATTCCTTTCTCTTTCAAATCATCAAATGGAAGCATATCCATACCAGCATAGGGTAAGAATGCTACTTTAAGATTCTTTGCTAATTCTATTTGTTCTTTACTTATTCTAATAGTAACAACCCCATCAGCATCCATAAGATGTTTTTCTAACTGATCTGTGTCATTATATGAAATAAATTCATCCTGAGGGAATTCTTTTTTAAGTTCGTCTATTTTCCTTGCCCATAAAGTGTTCAATTTGTTTAAAAATAAGATTTTCATCATATTCTCCTGATAGGTCAATTAATTAATTGATATCATTTTACTTAAGGTTTATTAAGAATATACTAACCTTAGCTAAAAAGATAAATAGTCTATAAGATTGTATCCAGAATAATCCCTTCTAATTTTAGTAATGACTCTTTAATATCAACTCCTGAGGAATATCCACCCAGATTACCGTTTTTCCTTAATACTCTATGACATGGAATTATAACACTAAGAGGATTCCTACCATTAGCATTTCCCACAGCTCTAACAGCTTTAGGCTTTCCAATCCTATTCGCTAATTCTTGATAGCTTATCGCCTTACCATAAGGTATTTTGGTTAATTCTAGCCAAACATTTCTTTGAAAATCGGTACCCTTTTCTATAGATATTTTTATATCGAATGTTTTTAGTTCTCCGTTAAAATATCCTTTTAGTTGGGATTTCTCCTCTTTGAATAGACTATCTAGGAGTTCTAGTTTACTATTTAATGTTGAATTTTTACATGAAGTGTTTCTTATATTTAAAAAGTAAGAAAAACATAAAAAACCAACCGAATCCTTAACCAACCTTAATTTACCAAAAGGAGAATCAAAGTCTGT
>CAYUUC010000283.1:0-4714 GCA_964447635.1 uncultured Spirochaetia bacterium | reverse complement strand
TGAAGTCAATCAAATTAGTAGTACATTTAATATATTAGAATATTTGATTTATATCCAAAGTAAATTAATGTAAAATTTACACTATTTAATTTTTATTTCTAATTTTTATTAAATTTAATTCGGTTTAATTAGACGGGGAGATATATTATGAGTAATATTAACAAAAGTAAGAAACGAAGTTCTATTAGAGTAATAATGATTTTAATCTTATTACTTGTTACTCTTGTCACTTTAATAGCAAGCGTGACCATGTCTATCATAAATTTTAGCACTTCTACCCAAAAAATCATTAGAGATAGCTTTGAAATACAAGGAAAGAACCTCAAAGATGAAATTTTAACATTCATGGAAAATAAGATTGACATCGCAACGGTGATATCTGAAAATTCTGTAGTGGAAAATTATGTCCAACAAGGGAATGAATATATTAAGGAAAAAGGTTATAATAATCTATCTATAGAAGAGGTTGAGGATATATATAAAGAAGATAAATCGATGAATATTGGTCAAGATATGAAAGACTTGTTTATTGAATTTATTGATGAGTTTCAAGAGATTACAGAAGTTTTTGTAACAGATGTAAATGGATTTAATGTAAATGTTAGTAATCCTACTTCTGATTTTGTTCAAAGTGATGAGGATTGGTGGAAAAACGCATTCAATGAAGGTTTATTCATCGAAGACCTGGAGTATGATGAATCTGCTGGAGAAGTGGTGTTTTCTATATGTATCTCTGTTCAACACCCAGTTACAAAGAAGCCTAACGGTGTTCTAAAAATGGCGATTAATTTTTCACAGATTAACCATGCTTTGGAGAATTCCCGTATGGGTAGTACAGGTGAGACCTATCTGGTGAATAAAGATAAAATAATGTTAAACGAATCACGATTTATTGATGAACTTATCCAGGAAGGCTATGTTGAAGAAACAGCTATATTAAACCTAAAAGTAGATACCTACGGTGTAAACCAAGCATTGGCAGGTAAATCAGGATTCGCTTTCTATAATGATTATCGGGGAGCGGAGATTGCCGGATACTATATACCAATCGAAGAATATGATTGGGCATTATTCTTAGAGCAAGATTCCAATGAAGTAAATTCTGAACTATACAACTTTGTTATTATTATGGTCATTTTTGGAGCAGTCATTCTTATAATATCCATAATAGTAGCCATTATCTTTTCCAATAGGATAGCCAAACCGATTACAACAATAAGTGATGGATTTTCAGAATTGGCTAAAGGTAAGTTAATTGAAAATAGAATAAAAGTAAAATCCAAGAATGAGATTGGTTTACTCGCTGATTCATTCAATTCATTGTTAGACTTTTATGAGGAGAGGAATGAAGTAAATAAGAGGATAGCAGAAGGAGACCTTACCGTGGATGTGACATTAGCTTCCGATGAAGATGAAGTTGGTCAATCGTTAAAGAATATGGTGGAATCTTTAAATAATATCATATCCCAAATAGATTCTTCTGTAGACCAAATTACCGCAGGTTCCAACCAGGTAGCAGAATCCACCCAATCACTATCTGCAGGTTCTTCACAACAAGCCTCTTCAATTGAAGAGATTACTGCATCTGTTAGCCAGGTTGATACCCAGGCTAATAAGAATGTAGAATATGCTAAACAATCAGATACTTTAGCCAAAACAGCAAAAGATAATGCTGAAAAAGGTAACCAACAGATGGAAGACCTTGTTAAAGCCATGGATAAAATTAATGCTTCCTCAAATGATATTAAAGACATCATAAAGGTTATAGACGATATAGCATTTCAGACTAACCTGCTTGCATTAAATGCTGATATAGAAGCTGCTCGTGTTGGTAAATATGGTCGGGGATTCGCAGTTGTTGCTAATTCGGTAAGGACTTTGGCTGGTAAGAGTGGTAATGCTGTTAAAGAGACAGCTGAAAGGATAGAGGATGCTATTAATAATATAGAAAAAGGTAATTTATTGGTTGAAAAAACATCTTCACAATTGAAGGATATTGAACAGAGTATTTTAGAATTAAGAGATATAGTAGATGAAGTAGCAAGAGGAAGTGAGGAACAAGCCAATGGTATCGCCCAGATTAATACAGGTTTGGGTCAGATTGAAGACGTTGTCCAATCTAATTCAGCAAATGCAGAAGAGAACGCAGCGGCTAGCGAAGAACTTTCAGCACAATCAAATAAATTAAAACAACTTATTCGATACTTTAACTATGATAAACAGCAAAAGATGATTAGTAAAGAGAAAAGAGCTGATACAAAAGAACTAACCATAAAGGAAGAGGAATAAATATTTAATAGATGTCTTTCTTTGACACTTTATTTTTATATATTATAATACATTAAGAGAGTAATATATAATATGTTTTAATTCGTAAAAGGTTTTATACGAGTTAGAGAATAGGATAAACATTGAATGTAGTTATAATTTTAAATAAAAAGTCAGGAATGGCAAATTCTAATAAAAACCAGGATAAGTTAAAAAAACTACTCAAAAAGTATAATATTAACCATAAATTGGAAATCATTGAATTTGATAATATAGACAATGTGATAAAAGAAAGGATTAACCAGGGTTTTGATGGTATTGTCGCCGCAGGGGGAGATGGTACTGTCAATGCTATAGCTAATTCATTAGCAGAAACAAATATACCAATGGGTATAATTCCATTAGGAACATTCAATCATTTTGCTAAAGATAATGGTATACCCTTATTATTGGAAAGCTCTATTAAAAACTTATCTGAAGGTGAAATTCAATCTATTGACCTGGCCAAAGTTAATGATAGATACTTTGTCAATAACTCTTCCCTGGGAATATACACACGAATTGTTAGGGTTAGGGAATTGTATGAAAAGTCAGGATTCAGTAAAATCCGGGCGATATTTAAAACTTTTACTAATTTGATTTTCAAAGTTTGGTTTAACCTGCCAAGATATCATTTTTTTATTAAAACAGATGACATTGAAAAAGAGGTCATTTCTCCGTTCATCTTTATTGGAAATAATGAATATATTATTGACCAAGTTTTTAGATTTGGTAGAAGAAGTAATATGAATGAAGGTGTGATAAGTCTATACTACCTTGATTGTGGGGATAATGACAGGTTAACAGATGCTATATGGAAAGCATATAGCGATAACCCTGATACTCAGGAGGAATTCCGCTTTTCTAAGTATAAATGGATTCAGGTAAAGACCAGTCAAAAAGTAAATAATGTGTCTGTGGATGGTGAAATCATCAAGATGCAACCCAAACTTGACTATAAGATTATACCGCAAGGACTAAAGATTATTAAACCTACTAATAATGGATAAATGAATGAGAGTATTAATACAAATATCAGATTTGCATTTTGGGATAGAGATAAACAATGTATTAGAAAATCTAGTTAAAGATATAGATAAGATATCACCTGCCCTGATAATGGTTAGCGGGGATATCACCCAGAGAGCTTTTAAACATGAATATAATGAAGCCTTAAATTTTCTGGATAGATTGGATTATCCTAAAATCATTGTACCAGGTAACCATGATGTGCCATTATTTAATATATTCAAAAGGTTTATAGACCCATTATCTGATTATAGAAAATACATAACAGAAGATATGTATCCATTCTATAAGGATGATGAGATAGCAGTAATGGGTTTCAACTCCGCTCGGTCCTTTACTATTAAGGATGGTAAGATATCCCAGGAACAGATGGATAGAATCAATAGTGTAATGAAAAACATTAAAGACAGTGTTTTCAAAATCATTGTTACCCATCATCCATTTATACCAGCACCTGATATGGAGCCTTATGAACTAATCGGTAGGGGGAAACAAGCCCTGGAGATGTTTCAGGATTGTGGAATTAACCTGATTTTAGGAGGACATCTGCATAACAGTTTTAGCTATGATATAAAACGTTACTATATGTGGCTGGATAAGTCAATCATATATGCTCAAGCTGGAACGGCTATATCCTCCAGAAATAAACGCGGAGCTAATGCTTATAATATCATTACAGTTAAGGGTAATGATTTATATGTATCCATTAGAGAGTATTCCAGGGGGCGATTCAGGAATAAGAATGCAGTGAAGTATACTTTATAGGTTAATTGACCGGGGATTGTTTTCCAGAGATAGATTCTATGTCAATCCTTATGATACCAACTTCATTTATACAATTCTGATAATCATATCTTTGAGTAGGTGCTTCTTCAGAGTAATGGTTCATAAGGTAGTCTAAAGCGGTCTTTTTCTCTTGTTCGTCTTCTATGATATATGCTTTACCGTAACCGATGACGCTTTTATAGGCAGAGGAGCATCTTGATATTTCTTTTTTATGGATGATTTCAGTATCAATATCTATTTCGAAGCATACAATGTTATTCTTTTTGATTAAATCAATTTTTCTTCCGGTTTTAGCAGTGTGTATATATAGGGATTTTCCATCATATCCAAAATTAACCGGTATAATATAAGGTATATCGTTATCTTTATCTATGAGACCTATTCTACAAACTATAGCTTTGTTTATAATATCGTCTATATCTTTCCTGTTGGTTATTTCTTTATCTTTTCTTCTCATAAAATCTATATTGTTTTAATTTTTTTACGCTTATTAACCAAAAGTTGTTGAAATAAAACAAGACCCCTCTCTATCTCTCCCCTCATAGGGGAGAGGATAAGTAAAAGTTTAGGGTTTTCCGTTCTTATATTTAAA
>CAYUUC010000282.1:0-4780 GCA_964447635.1 uncultured Spirochaetia bacterium | reverse complement strand
ATTGTATATAGCATTATTGTAAAATCTACAGCTATACGAAGAATACACATATATCCCGCCAGCCTTCTCAGTATCAATTCCACCATGGACAATTATCTTGTTATTCCTCACCATCGTGTAATTACTTCCGGAAGTAATGCCAATACCATAAGACCTATAGCTATCCTCGCATTTTATAAGGTTATTATCTATGATTAGTCTATTAGAAACTTCCGAGGTGCCTCCAAGACTGGTCACAAAGATACCGGCGGCTTGGTTGCCATTGTCCGTAGAGGTTCCCCCTGAGATGATGGTGTTATTCTTGATAATAGGGTAATCAGTATTTTTATCCTCAATATATATACCATAACTAATTTGATTACTGAAAGCGTTCACCTCACCGCTAATAATCATGTTATTATAAACCATAGGGGATGATGAAATATTATATATACCATAGCTCTCATTAGTCTGATAAATGGCACCCTTAATGGAGGTGTTGTTCTCGATTAATCCTTGTGAATTCTCATTATATATTCCGGCACTCACAGAACCAGATTCATTAGTTTCCCCTCCCATAATCTCGGTATTATTCCTGATTTGAGTATTCGATGAATCATTGTATATGCCATAACTTCCATAATCAGATATATCACTCCTAATCAATTCATTATTATCTATTTTAGGTTCTGAATTGTTATTATAAATACCATAAGAATAATTATCAGCTTTACCAGCAGTGATTTCATAATTGTAATTTATTGTAGTCATAGCCCCTATATTATATATACCATAAGCACTATCCGGAGTATTTAATGAATTTCCTCTGATTTTGTTATGGGTGATAAATGAGTCATTGTTATCATCCACATAGATAACCGAGAAATAATTCTGATTACCAGAACCGCTTATATCGAATCCATCAATGGTAGAGTCACTCATTATCTTAACAGTATAACCATGAGTATAAGTAGTATCATCAAAACTTAAACTGGTAAGGTTATTCTCCAAGTCTCCCTCATCTCTGGTCCATGTTATATCACCATCATAATCGTATCCACCCAGCAAGTTGACCGAATTGTTTAATAAGAGTTGTTCAGTATAACTGGTGGTAGTCTTAGCTACTCTTATCTCCGGTGTTAGTGTATCCTTCACAAAGTCTGGTGAATTAACCATAGTTAAAGCTGTATCTATATTATAGAAAGGATTAGACCTTGTGCCGGAGTTGCTACCAGTACCGGTATGGTCTTTACTAACAAACACGATGCCGTAATCCATTATGATGGAATCGCTTATCTCCCCTGAGGTTTCATTTTCTAAGTCGTCTCTGAATTGAGCATACACTGTCTTATTAACCTCGCCAATGGAATCCGGTTCATCGAAGGTGAAATCGACATCAGGTGAGTTTGGGTTATAATCTGACCATGATACAGATGATAAACCGCTTTCGGTCTCGCTAAGCCTATATTCTATATCAGATGAATAGTCCGAAGCTGTGATAGTAACTATTACACCAATTTGGTTGATATACTCATTGCCATGATTAATCTCGATAGACCCGGACGGAGGGCTTGCATCATTTACAGTTATGGGGTTTGATTGATAATCGTGAAAGTCACCTTCTTCGTCTGTGAATTGGAAGCTCATTATGATATTATTACCCGGTTGGTCTAAAGACAGATTGAACTCAGCACTAACCATATCATTAGAAACTGAGTGTAATGTAAAGGGATGGTCACCAGCAACAGTGAGGGGGTGGTTATCGGTAGTCCACTGTGCATAATCAAAATTGGATGAGATGCAGTCATAGCTGTCTATCGCTTCTACCTTAATATTAAAAGATGTGTATTCGTCTATCTCAAAAGTAGTACCAGACTCATCCCATAACTCATAGCTATCATTGATGTCAGTGTATAGATTAAAGCTGTCTATCTTCGGTTCGGTTTCTATGCTGAAATCTTTGATATCGAGCCAGATGGTTTCGTCAAAGTTATCATTATAGGTAACTTTAAGGATAACTTTATTATCCTTAATGATTTGCAGGTCAGTATCCGATGTTATATCCACCCCAAATTCGATATTACACTCAACAAAGTCCTCATTTTCGGGGATATAGCAGTTTTCCCTATCGCTTTCTGATACGTATTTAAGAGTATGGCTTTCATAACCGGGAACTATTTGTCCCTCCTGAGGTAATCCCTTATCGTATTTCAAATTCACATTAAGGTCAAGTGAAGTAACAACACCATCACTTTCATTTGGTTTAACTCTCTGACCGAACTGGTCATGCGGGATTAGTTTAGCTGTTGTAATACTACCTTCTCCAATGATATCGGGCAAATCATAATGAAAGAATCGGAAATGTGGTTCTTTTATGATGGTTATAGCATTACTTATATCATATATAGCCGGGTAATCCGAATCCACCACTTTTATATAAATTTTCTTTTCATCCTTATCACCGAATAAGTTCTCGTAATAGGGTTTCCCATTCTCATCTTTCTCAAAAACCAAATCCATACTATCCCAGAAGAAATAGTAATGAATATTATCGTCATCATCTATAAAGCTATTATCAGAGTTGTGTTCATATTGATTGGCTAGAATCTTAAATGGTTTATTGCCGGCTTCTGCTTCCTCCCTGGTCAAGTACAGTTCGATATCCACTTCGGGTATATATCCCGAATAATCCCAGGCAATATGATTTCCGAAACCAACCACGAATGTATCTTTTTCATATTGAAGATTGGAGATATTTCTCCTATCACCGAACACAGAGGAGAAAAAGTCCTTACATCCTATCAGTGATGATGATATGTACATGATAATAAGAATAAATATAATAAACCAAAATTGCTTTTTCATTTGTGATACTCCACTTTATTAAAAATCAAAGATTATGCCGAATTTAAGGTCAATCAGGAATAAGAACGGATTTACATCCTCATACTTTGATGAGTAGAGGAAATAAGAGCTAAATTCGCCAAAAACCCGCAGATACCTCAGTCCGTGGATATAACCCACGGCAAGATTAAGACCTGGGGTGTATTCCGTATTTTTAGTATAGCCAAATATAGCTGTAGTTTTTAAGTATAGTTCGGAGGAGAAAGCCACTCTCCAGAAGTTGTTAATAGGGGAAAATTTGATAAATAGCCCACCATAGAACAAGTTTAGGTCAATCCCCCATGAGATTAACTCAGAACTGCGGATGGTGAATCCCAGATTCCACGATGGAATAATACTGGCATAGATGTATTCGGAATAAGTTCCAAAACCCTTTCCACTACCGAAACCTGTCGAAAGGTAGAAGTAAGGTAGTATATCATCTACATAGGATATCTTGCCTTCCACAAAAGCTACCGGGATTATATCACCGATATCTTGTTTTTGAACAATCTTCAAGACCTTTTCGTATGTCAGCTTCGCCTGATAATATTCCTTTAGCTCAAGGAGTCTATCAGCTTCAGCAATAAGCTCTTCCACCTCTTTTGCGTGTTTCGCTCTCCTGATATGATTTTCAACTAAAGTAAGCGGGATGTAGTCTGTGATATCTTTCTCTATGATATAGTCTTTACTTTTCGAGAAGACTTCCCACGCTTGATGATAGTTACCATCGTCTACATATCCTAGTCCGGTTAGGATAATCTCCCATGCTTCACCTGTCATCTTACAATCTTCGACTACCTTTTCTGCTTTTTCCAAATCCTTGGTTTGTTCGATATACTTATTGAAGTTGCTGATTGTATCGTATATCTCCTGGCTTTTAGGTATGGTTTCGAAATAGTCCTGCTTGGTTATAAGCTCGTTCAATTCTGAATAGAGATCCTCTTTAGTTTTTTGATAGACATCTAGGTACATATCTTTGAACTCTTTATTAGAATACCTTTTCTCTTTTGATATGATTGTATTCCTTGCGGTATCATAATCGGCAGATTTAAAGATGATGGTTTTCATATTGATTATATCACCAGTAGGGACATAAGCTTTGTGTGATATAGCATCTTCTGAGTTATCATAGTATATATTGTTGGTATCCTTAATATCGAAGTTCTTCTCTTTAGAAACGTATAGAGTGGAGATGGTTTCTTTATTGGTTTCCCAGCTAACCATTGTATGTTCGCATCTTATTTCTTTGATATCCGGTTCGGTTTTATAGATAGGATTTTTGCTTTCTATCTTTTCTATTTCATCTTTTTGTTTTGTAACCTCGGTAAGAGTACCGATGGATAACTCATCGATAACCTCTAATACTGCGGTACTTACATCTCCTTTGGAGGTATGCTCATAGATAATCTCTTTTTGCGGGATGCTGTATAGCACGATATTCATGATGATTTCTTCGGTTTCTTCTATCACCTCATATTTACCGGATAGGATAAGATTAGCCCCAATCTCGAAACCGAATCTTAGGGTAAGACTAAAGTAATTGAAATTGCTACGATTCAGATCTAGCTTTTCTGATACCTCATTAACCAAGGATACCGGTAAGACGGCAATACCTTTTATATCATCTAAACCAGCCGAGAAGGAATTTTGGATGAAGCTTGACAGATAAGCATAGCTCACATCTAAATCTTCAGCTTTTTCAAACGGCAACACTGCTATTCGCAAGCTCTCTTCAGGAAATCCATCGGAACTACCTTGGGCAAACATATCCAATGGCAATGATAGTATTAAGATTATACTTAATATAAAATATAGCTTGTACACAAAAGGATCTCCAAAATTATATAAATTATTGAATTAAATTACGCTCTTTAGTTAAATGTTGTGGAATTTCTAAACCCGACCCCCTAAATCC
>CAYUUC010000281.1:0-4792 GCA_964447635.1 uncultured Spirochaetia bacterium | reverse complement strand
GAACTTTTTTTGCTAAAACTATTATTATAATGGAAAGATTATAAGAATTAAAAAATATATTATTCTAGATAATTGTCAGATAGTGCCCAATTCAATTTTTGAAACTTCCTCTCCTTGGCTTCCTTCTCTTCTTCTAACTTTTCGTCAATCTCTCTCTGTCTTAAATACATCAAAGCAGTTGTAGGGAATAGATCAAGTAGCATCTGGTCTCTTACTCCTCTGACCAGATTCTCATTATCTTCGGTATGTTTCCAGTTAGATGTGTCAAATCGACTCTCCTCTTTAGAACCTGTTATCTTCTCTCTAAAATCAGGGGAAATATTAGTCGGAGTCTGGCCATATTCACCCTTAACTAGATTTTTATACTGGCTGGTTACCGATACATATCTTTCCTGACCTTGATTCATTGACTTTACATTCGCTATTGCCTGAACACCTACGATTTGACTTGTCGGTGTAACTAATGGAGGAGTACCAGCATCCCATCTAACCTTGGGTACCTCTTTTAGGACATCATCCAGCATATCAGATATGTTGAGTTGTTCCAATTGGCTAAGTAAATTGGAATACATACCACCAGGAATTTGAGCATGCCTAACAGCTTCGTTAGGTTCGGGCAAACCAAGAGATGCTTCCAGCTTATGAACAGCCTTTAATGCTCCTTTAAAGTTACCGGACTTTATGTTCTGGATGGTCTTATTCATTTGTATATGATGATATTCTGTGAATGCACCAGGATAGAAATAATTGTAGTCCTGGTATTTATCATATGGGGATAACTCCCTTCTAACCTTTATCAGTTTTTTCCTTATCTCTCCTAGTAGCTCTTCATTCAGTCCTAAATCTATGTCCAATTTTCGTGCGAATTGGTTAATAATCTCGACAGCAGGATGTGATGGCCCACCTGAGAATGGATAGGAAGCAACATCAATTATATCAACTCCAGCTATCATCCCAGCAACCATACTCGTTACCGCATATCCAGGAGTAGTATGCGAATGAAGATTGACAGGAACATTTAGTCTGTCTTTCATCGCTTTGACCAAGTTATAAGCCATTTCAGGATGGAGTAGACCAGCCATATCCTTTATTGTTATGATGTCCGCACCAAGCTCTTGCATATCCAGAGCCTTATTGACAAAATAGTTAACATCAAAAACCTTATTCGGGAAATGTCCCTTCTGGATAAAGTGTTTAATCTTCTCACCAAATGTTAATTGTGGGTCAGTTGTATAGCATATTCCACAATCTATCATGCCTCCAGCTTCTTTGACAGCTTTTATGGTGGACTTCAAATTGTTAACATCGTTTAGAGCATCGAAGACTCTCATTATTGTTATACCAGATTTTACCGCCATTTTATTGAACTGTTCGACAACTTCATCCGGGTATGGATTATATCCGAATAGATTAATACCTCTAGCAAGAGCTGTAAGATGAGTTTTCCCTTCAGTGATTGATGCTATAGTATCTAATCTTTCCCATGGGTTTTCATTTAAGTATCTTATACATGAATCCAGTGTAGCTCCACCCCATACTTCAAGTCCATAATAACCGGTCTGGGAGAGTAATGGCAGGACAGTCTTTATCTGCTCTGTGGTCATTCTGGTGGCGAAATAAGATTGATGTCCATCCCTTAAATCTAGATTTCTTAGTTTTATTTGTCTTTTACTCAGATTATCCCTCCTTAGATAGATTTTATTTTCAATTTATAATAATCAATATATTAATTTCAATAATAAGGTAAGATCTACTTGATGTAAGTTTAATTTTTTAAGTATTTATTAATATTAACTGAATTGATGATATTAGATGAAGTTTCTTTAAATATAATATTTATAAATGTTTTAAGCAAGATTTTACTTTTTCAATGGATTAAAATCATTACCATTATATGTAGACCCGGAGAAGTCTGCCTCATCCATAAAATCAACACCGGTAAAATCTATATCACCTTGAAAAATAGTATGTGAAAAGTCAGCGAATTTATGGAATTTTGTACCGATAAAGTCTATATTACCATTAAATGTGGAATTTGAGAAGTGCACATCTCCAATAAATTCTGTATGAAAAAAGAATATATCGTTTTTAAAGTCACAACCCCTAAAAACTGTTTCATCATTAAATTCAACTTCCCAGAAGTCGGTTATCCATTTAAAGTTAGTCTTGGTGAAATCAACGAAGTTATGAAACTTGCTACTAGAGAAATCTACTTTATCTTCAAAGATAGAATGGTTAAATATACAATCACTGAAAACTTCACTAAAACTAAAATCAAACTCTCTTTCTGAGATTATCCCTGTAAAATCTATATAGCCATTGTAAATAGAAGATTTGAAAGTCGAATCTCCTTCAAATTTGGTAAAAGAAAAAACTATATATGACTCATACTCTGAATCATAGAAATATATATTCTCTTTAAAAATAGTGTCATAGAAGTATACACCACCATAAAAATGAGTATTTCCAAATAATGCTTGTTTGTTAAATGTAGACTCAGAAAAGTCTACTTCTCTTTCAAATGTAGTATTGGAAAAGTCTATATGTTTGTTAAACTGGCAATTGGTAAATATTAAGTCTTTCCCAAATATCATATTTGCTGCTTTTATATTGCCCTCGAATATACAATTTTTAAAATGTATCTTATTCTTAATTTTGGTAATCTTTCCTTCTTCAGTCTCTATTTTTGTCTTAACCTTGGTAAAATCAAGATCATTTCGGATAATACAATTATCATATACCTTATTATTACCATAATTCAAAGAATTAATGATATTTGGTGAATAAACGATATCCTGAGAAAATAGCAGAGATGGTAATCCTACTCCTATAATAATATATAAGCATATTATAATGATGTTTACATTTTTTATCTTCATAGATAAAGCATACCTCCACTTAACTAATCTAACAATTAATAACCAAAAATGAAACTAATTCTCATAAAAAAAGTTAGGTTAAAGTTATCCGGCTTATTTTGTTGCAATTTCATTCTTCTTGGCTTCTTGATAGACTTTAGCATCGATTTTGAGGTGTAATCTTTTATGTATGTTTTCCAGAAGCTCAATTATTCCTGTTTTTTCTTTAGCAGATATAAATTGGGTATCTTTATAAACCTTTTTCAACATATTGAGCTTCTTATCTCCAATTAAATCACACTTATTGAATACAATCATTCTTGGAATCTCTGCCATATTTAGTTCGGCCAGTATTTTATCAACAGACTCTATATGTTTCTCAAATCTAGGACTATAAGCATCAACAATATGAATAATGATATCAGAAAGTTGAATTTCTTCCAATGTTGCCTTGAAAGCATTAAGCAAGTCTTCAGGCAAATCCTTAATAAACCCTACTGTATCATTAATGATGACTTCTTCATCTTTTGGCAATCTTAAACGCCTGCTGGTTGGGGCTAAGGTTTCGAACATTCTCTTTCTGGTTTCCACGTTCCCTTTGGTTATAGAATTAAGCAGTGTTGATTTACCAGCGTTAGTGTAACCCACTAAAGATATGATGGGTAGGTTATTGTTAATCCTTCTCGACCTTTTTTGAGAGCGTTGTTTCCTGAATGTATTAGTCTGTTTTTCCAAATTGCTTATCTTTTTCCTAATCGCTCTTCTATTCTCTTCCAATTTGGTTTCACCTGGTCCTCTTCCTCCGATACCTCCGGTGAGTCTGGATAGAGAATCATCTTTTTCTACAATCCTTGGTAACCTGTATTTAAGCTGAGCTAATTCTACTTGAACTTTGCCTTCTTTGTTCTTTGCTCTTTGTGAGAATATGTCCAGTATAAGCATACTCCTATCGATAACCTTTAGGTCTGTTGCTTTACATATTGATCGAATTTGCGATGGGTTTAATGACTGATTAAAGATTAGCACATCCGCATTTAAGGATAAACTCTTAATGAATATGTCTTGGAGTTTACCTTTCCCTAAGAAGTATTTTGCATCGATAGATTTCCTCTTTTGTATTATCTTATCCAACACGATGAGGTTTGCTGCTTTGGTTAGTTCTTCAAGCTCCATCATGGTTTCTTCTTCTTCGGCCAGACTTTCTGTAGTAACTCCGATTAGTATTGCTTTTTCCTTAGTCCTTCCACCTTTGAATCCTCTCTTGATATTATCGGATTCCTGTTCGAGTGATTCGATGAGTGAAATGAAATTCTCATCAATCTGTGATGGTGGTTTTGCTTCCATTAGTATCCATGGTTCTGGATGTTCGATGTCATTAGTAGATGGGTTTGCATAAGCAGAATAGACTTTAACAGGAAAACCATCATTATCCATGGTTATAGCACTCATTAAATCTAGCCTTAGTAATGTTAGGTCGACTAAATCATCACGGGTCAAATTCTCCCCTGATAAGTGTGTGTGGATACATCTTAATCCTCTAAACCTGGTTGAACCGACCCTTTGCCTTTTTAAGTCTGGAAGCATAACTTTATGGGTATCTCCTACAGTTACATAATCAACTTCGCCCTTCCTATTTACCAAAACGGCTATCTGTCTTTTAATCTCTCTTGAGATTTCGGTCATAGACCTGGCAAAATCTTGGTTAATGATTTCAGTCTGGTCAAGTCTTTTATTATACAGTTTTTCTAAAGTTCTAATCTGGTTACTTTTAAGTCCGTTTAAATTACCGTTAACTTTTTTACTCATAGCACCTCTTAAATTAATCTTGATTGTTCCGTAAAAATTAATGAAACTGAAGAGGAAATCCCCTAAATCCCTTCGTCTTCTATGAAGACAAAGTGAAGGGATAATTGGATTTCATTCTTATTCCCCCC
>CAYUUC010000280.1:0-4842 GCA_964447635.1 uncultured Spirochaetia bacterium | reverse complement strand
AAGCAAAGAGTGATTTGGTAATTATTATCAGTATTTGTATTTGAGCTTATTAATTAAAATTAAAAAGAATTATATATTAAAAGCTATATATACTTAAGGCAATCGCACCATTAAGGATATGATTAAGTCATTATTTTGCTTGTATAAATTTAACTTAATAGTTAATCTACTATATTATAACTATAAGTATCAATTTATATATTTTTAATTTATCGTATATGTTCAATATTTAGGTTGTTCATCATTGTTAGGAAAGATACAAACGGAGAATCCCCACTAGCCCCCCTTATCGAAAAGGGAAATAAGATAGAAATTCAAGTCCCCTTTATTTGAGTCTTCGCAGAAGACGAGGGGATTTAGGGGGATTCTTCTTCGAAGAATTACCTTTTTTGTGGAAGAATCAATATATAATATGGTATATAGTTTTATGAAGATAATGATTTAACAAGAAGGTCCAGCTCTTCTTTGGTTCTTTTTTCGGTGACTGCTATCATTAAATGGTTTCCATTTTCTTTATTAATACGAGATAAATCATATCCGCCTATTATATTTTTTTTCTTTAATTTTTCATTTATATCTTTTGCTGAAGAGTCTTTACATTCTATAATGAATTCATTAAAGAAATCGCTATCTTTTAATACTGAGAAGTTATCTAGTTTATCTATCAGATTGGCTAAATAATGTGCTTTTTGATAATTTTGTACAGCTAATTCCTTCATACCATTTTCTCCGGTCATAGAAAGATAAATAACCCCTCTTAAAGCACAAAGAGCTTGATTAGAACATATGTTTGAGGTAGCTTTTTCTCTTTTGATATGCTGTTCACGGGTTTGTACGATTAGACAATATCCTTTTTTTCCTTCTGTATCTACTGTTTCACCGACCAATCTACCCGGCATTTTTCTTAGGAATTTCTCCCTGCATGCTAAAAAGCCGAAATGTGGACCACCCAAAGATATGTAATTACCCAAAGGTTGACCTTCTCCAACGGTTATATCCGCTCCGAATGATGATGGAGGTTTTATCATACCTAAAGCAATAGGATAAGTAGATGCTACAACTATAATATCTTTTTCCTTTGCTAGTTTAATAATGCTTTCATAATCCTCAATAAAACCGAAGAAATTTGGTATTTGAATAGCTAATACAGCTATTTGTTCTTTTTCTAATATCTCCCTAACATAGTTTAAATTGGTTGTATATTTGTTATATTCAGGATATAAAATGTCAAGATTCAATCCTTCAGCATATGTTTTGGTTATCTCCACATATTCTGGATTAATTGTAGGAAGGATAAGTATTTTCCCTTTTTTATTGATGGTATGACCCATTAGTATAGCTTCTGCAAGAGCTGATCCTCCATCATACATTGATGCATTGGATATTTCATGACCAGTTAATCTTGCTATGACTGTTTGGAATTCGTATATTGATTGTAGTGTTCCTTGACTAACTTCAGCTTGATAAGGTGTATATGAAGTTAGGAATTCTCCCCTTGAAGAGAGGAAATCTACAGCTTGCGGAACATAGTGGTCATAAAAACCTGCTCCTAGAAAAATTGGTTTATCTGAGTAATTATTGTTTTTTGAGGATATACTTTTAAGCTTTTTTATAACTTCTAATTCAGATATACCCTTATCTATATTTAGTTCTTTATTAAATTTCACATTTTCTGGAATATGATTAAACAAATCTGTTATTCTTTCCAATCCTATTTCCGAAAGCATCTGTTTAATCTCTTCTTCGGTATGAGGTGTATAATCCATAAGATAATCTCCAATATTAATATATTAATCTGATTAGGTTTTTTATTACCTATAAATATATTAATAAGTTATTACGATACAACAACTCCACCAAAAATATTTTTGAATAATTTTATATTATTTATTGTTTCATATTCTGCGTTTTTTTCTTTTAGTATATTTATTTCTTCTTTGGTAAATACCACCATTTTATTATTAGATTTTAACTCATCAAAACATGCCTTTTCTTTTTTGGTTTTGTGTAAAGCGGACATTTGATTCTCCTAATATTTTTTTATATTTTTTTTCTACTATTATATACTTATTTGAGAAGAATAATTATTCAGATTTACTGGTTATTTTTACAGTGTTTTGAATAAATAATGTAAGAAGGTTAATTATATGAATGAATACCAGATGAAAAACATTAGTGGTATGGAAAGCTGGAGAGTTTTCCGAATAATGAGTGAATTTGTAGATGGTGTAGAAAAACTCTCTTCTTTGGAATCTGCTGTAACCATCTTTGGGTCTGCAAGAACCAAAACCGATGATAAATACTATAAAATTACTGAAAAACTAGCATATATGTTAGCTGAAAATAATTTTGCTATAATTACAGGTGCTGGTGGTGGAATTATGGAAGCAGCTAATAAAGGAGCTTCCAGCAAAGAAGTAGTATCTGTTGGATTAAATATAGATTTACCATTTGAACAAGAACCTAATAAATATGTGAATCAATTATTAAGTTTTAGGTATTTCTTTGTTAGAAAGGTTATGTTTATTAGATATTCTACTGCATTTATCATAATCCCTGGTGGTTTTGGTACTCTTGATGAGTTCTTTGAAGTAGCAACATTAACGCAAACCAAGAAGATTGAGAAAACACCAATTTTCTTATTAGGTACTGACTACTGGACTGGTTTAGTAGATTGGATGAAGGAGAAAATGCTTAAAGAAGGTAAAATCCTAGAAGAGGATATGAATTTATTTAAACTTACTGATGATATTGATTATATAGTCTCTGAAATAGTAAAACATAGAGATATAACAGAAAGAAAAGAAAAGTTAAAAGAAAAATAAATCATTGTTTTAATCCTATTGATATTCCATCAGCTATAGGAATTAAAATCGAGCAAAATTCCTTATCTTGACCTAGCATATTATTTAGCTTATGTGTTTCTATTACTCCTTTCTGATTATTACTTTCATCGATGACTCTACCCTTACTCAATGTATTATCGATGGTGAATAAACCTCCAGGTCTTAATAGTTGATATGCAAAGTCATAATATTGAGAATATCTTTCTTTATCAGCATCAATGAAAATCATATCAAATGGGGAAATATCTTTCAAATCATCAATCATATCTAATGCTCTACCTTTTAGGATTTCTATTTTATTTAATAATCCATACTCACGGAAGTACTCTTTAGCAATTGTATAATGTTTTTTGGATACTTCAATTGTAAATATCTTTCCATCATATGGTAAGGAATTGTATAGCCATATAGTACTATATCCAATCAAAGTTCCAACTTCGAGTATCTTTTTTGCATTAATTATTTTTGATAGGATATAAAGAAATTTGCCTTGTTCTGGTGTAATCGAGATTTCTGGGATATTATACTTATTATACAATCTTTTTATATTAACAAGAGGTTTGTTTTCTACTACATAAAGGTTATTTATATAATTATATAGGTCATCATTAACCAGGGTTCTATTACCTTTCATATATTTCTTTTATATTTAGAATAGAGATTATTGGATTAAAACCATCATTTAGAGAGAAGTATTTTGGTACCTTCTACTTTTGTGACTTTGTCACTAGAGATTTTTACATAAATGTTATCTGTGTAGGGCATTATTATATTCTCTCCATCTTGTATAACGCTTTCTGCATAAGTAAGGTAATATTTTTGAGCAGCACTATCCCAAGCATAATAATCCCATCTAACTACTACAGCCCTTTCAGCCTCACATACTAACCATATTCTTCTACCATGAGTTCGAATAATAGTCCATTTGTTTTTATCAGCGGAGAGTGAGATTGTAAGAGTTAGGATTATTGCAGTTATTAATAGAATGGTAATCCCTAATATGATTTTCTTTTTCATAAATCTGACTCCTGATTATATCTATATGTTACATCTTTTAAGATTCTCGGAATGTATATATGAAAAAAATTAGTAGGGATATAATTTTTATTGTGAAGAAATAAAAAAATGCAATTAAAAAGGGTTCTTATTATGAAAGAACCCTTATAGATTTCATTTAATTAGTCAAAAATAGAAATGCTCAATCCTGTATTATCTTCTACGAATTTATCGTCTTCATCTTCTTTTTGAGTAAAGCCTTTTTTCCAATATCCTCTTTTGACTCTGTCTGATGATGCTTCTACATAAACATTCCATACTGATCTAGGAATAACGAATTCTTCATTATGTTGAACGATAAATTCATCTAAATCATTTTCATCATCATAAAAGTAATAGTAGGAACTATCATCGAATGCTTTATTATAAGCACCAGGGGCTTTTGTTAGAACCACATAGTTTCCTTCCTCATCAACAGTGAAGTAGTCCCATCTTACAGCAACTGGTTCAGTAGAAGCATTATATACTATCATTATTTGTCCTCTAACATGAATAGTAGTCCAATCATTCTTTACTCCATCAGCAATAAGAATTGAACTTAATAATAATAAAAGTAAAAGAGAAGCGATAATTAAGATTTTTTTCTTCATATTTCAAATTCTCCTATTAACTATAATTTTTCTCAAAAGAAATAATTAAGAAAGTTTTCTATAATCTATAATAAAGATACAAATATTAATGAAGAATCGAAAATACTTTTAATTAAGATTTGACTCATCATTAATCATAATCTTTATACTGTTTATATTAATTTATTACTATAACAAAATTAATAAATAATTACAACAGAGAATAGGTATCAAAAATATTTTATGAAAAAAGATAACCAATATAAATTCTATTATTCCTAAATTGAGATTAATCAGCGATTTCCTATAATTTGGATTTTATATATCCAAATTCTATAGAATAATTTATGGTTTGTTCTAAAATAAATTGA
>CAYUUC010000279.1:0-4843 GCA_964447635.1 uncultured Spirochaetia bacterium | reverse complement strand
ATCCTCTCCCCTATGAGGAGAGAGATAGAGAGAGGTCTTGTTTTATTTCAACAACTTTTGGTTAATGAGCGTAAAGAAATTTATAACAGGCTAATATTTTTATAATTAAGAAAAAATTAATAATGTTATCTTATTTAATAATGTTATAGTATTACAAAACTAAAAGCGAATCTAAAATTTTGCAAAGATTTTATGTTATTTTTTAATGATAGGGATATTGCTATTCTTTATAAATTTTCATAATTTGCAGTATTATTAAAGATTATTTAAAAACATTTCAGGAAATAATTTTGGATTTTAACTTTCCTTAAATGAAAGTTAGAAGATGGTTTTTAGGATTAATTTAATATAAATATACATTTATATTTGATGGGAGTAAAAAAATGCTTAATAATACAAAGGTAAGAATTATCATATTGGTAATTATCGGGATATTATTAACCGGAGTCCTTTATGCACAATCAGCTAAAGACTTGTATAACCAGGGGCTTTCTTTGCAAGAGGAAGGCAAATACGAAGAAGCCATCTCTAAATACACCGAATGCATATCTAAAGACAGCGACTACTATCAAGCATACATGATGAGGGCTTATTGCTACCTTCAGATTGACAAACCAAGCAATACTTTATCCGATTGTAATAAATATTTAAATCTAATATCAAAACTAGGTGTAGATGAAAACCCGAAGGAATTGGGCTTTGTATGGAAGAATAAAGGAGGGGCAGAATACTATCTCGATAAGTATAGGGACTCTGTAAAGTCACTGGAAACAGCAGAATCCTATGCTCAATCTACCGGAGATACTGAAGTATATCGAGGGATATATTATTATAGAATCCTATCCAATGCAAAACTTGAAAACTACTCATACATAGTAAATGATGGAGAAAAGTTTGAAAGCATAGTAAAGACTAAATACGAAAAGTATGTACTATACAAACACAGAGCTAGGGCTTATTATGAAACCAAGGAATACTCTGAAGCGGTTGTTGATTACAGTAAGTTTGAACCACTGGCCAAAGATGGTCAGGATAGATACGATATATATTACTATAGGGGGCTTTCATACTATAACATATCAGACTTCGAGTCTGCCGTCATTGATTTAACTAAAGCTGTGGAATATGTAACGGATGATAAGGAAAAGTTCTTCTTATATATTATCATAGCACAATCATATTTCGAGCTAGAGGATTACGAGCAAGCCATCGATTACTATAACACAGCAGAAGAACTCGCCGAGGATGACGAAGATAAGCTACAGGTAGTCTTCGGTAGGGCGCAGGTCTACTACTTCTGGGAAGAGTATAAGAAGGCACTTAATGAGTTGAACGAGGCAGAGGAATATAATCCTTCTGAAGAAGTAAAACTCATTATCAACTTTATGAAGGGAAACAGCTATTACTATCTTAAAAACTATGTCCTCGCTATCGTAAACTATGACCTGGTAGAAGAAGCCACCGATGATATGGAATATTTGTATGTAACATGGTTCAATCGGGCGGAATGTTATAAGAGGTTGGAGAGCTACCATAAAGCCTTAGAGGATTACGAAAAGCTCGAACCTAACCTTAAAAACCAGGATGACCGATTCCGGCTACTATATAACAGGGGCTTCTGCCGGTATCACACTGGTAAATATACTCAATCGATAAGTGATTTTGATAAAGCATTGAATATCATACCCAAGGATGACTTCTACTTCCCTATCTATCTATATAAGGGTAATTCATATACAAAGATGGGCAAGATAGACCAGGCTATGGATATGTTCAAGAAAGCGGAGAAAGAGGCTGATACTGACATAGAGAAGTATGCTGTATACATAAACATAGCGGCTATACACTATAAGAATGGTGATTACAATAAGGCACTGGACTTCTATGGTAAAGCGGAGAAGCTCTATGACCAAGACTACCATCTTTACCTAAACAGGGGTGAGCTTTATACCATGGTTGATAAGTATAACGAGGCTATAAGGGAGTTCTCACGAGCATTATACCTAAAGCCAGACCTGGCTAAGGCTTATTACTTGAGGGGGAAAGCTTACTTCAGGATAGGAAAGTATGAAGAAGCGGAGTTCGACTTTATTACATTAGCCTCTATGGAAGGTCAATACGACATATCATTAAACGCCCTTGGTGATATATACTATGCTACGGGGAGGACAAAGAAAGCATATGCCGCCTATAATGATGCTGTGGAAGCAGACCCTAATAATGTAACATACTTGAATAATAGGGGCATAGCATTGATGGAGCTTTTCAACTTCTCAGACTCTATTAAGGATTTTACATCAGCTATCAATATAGACAATGAGTATCATCACGCTTATAACAACAGAGCGTGGGCTTTTATCATGCAAGGAAGGTATGAGGAAGCGGAAAAAGACCTGATGAAGTCTATAGAATTAAAACCGGATAACAATGAGTTCGCTTTTGAAAGGCTAGCCGTTCTACAATATGTTATGGAAGATTATAAGGCTTATCAAAATACACTGGATGTGTTACCTAAACATGACGGCGACTTATACGAGGTCTATTATGGGCTATCAATGTTCTATCTAAAGACACCGGATATATCCAAAAAAGATATCGGCAAGGCTTTGCTTTTCTCTTATGATGCTTATGATTTAATGCCTACATCCAACAAGATACAACTGCTTATCGCCCGTATATTCTATGCTCAGGGGAAGATAAGGGATGCTGTAAATATGATTAGGCAGATACTAACCTTCTATCCCAACTATGAAGATGCACGAGACCTGCTGAAAGAAATACGTAGCTAGTATACTCATTAATTAACAATGGACAATATGCCAATAAACAATTAAGGAAGGATATATGATTAGAGTTTTATTCGTATGTTTGGGGAATATATGCCGCTCACCCTCCGCAGAAGCTATCATGAAGAAGTTGGTTAATGAATGGGGACTTGCCGATAAGATTGATATAGACTCGGCTGGATGTGGGGGATGGCATGTTGGCGAACTGCCCGACACCAAGATGAGAAAGGTCGCCCTGAAAAGAGGGCTAAAGCTGAATAGCAAGGCAAGACTCCTCGAGGTAGAAGACCTGCTAAAGTTTGACTATATCGCCGCGATGGACAGGGACAACCTCGAAACGATACTTGCATACGGGGATATGATTAAGGATGGATACAAGGCGAAAGTCCTCCTTATAACAAACCTACTGAAGGATACCCAATACAAAGACGGCGTGCCTGACCCTTATGGACTGGACAATACCAGATTCCAACTGGTCCTGGACATATTGGAAGAAGCCTGCCAAGAGTTCTTAGAACTTATCATCAAGGAAAACAATCTCAAACCAAAGGCATATTAGTCATGAATGATAAATTCATAAAAGAAGTAGAAAAAGTATTAAACCTGCATATCAACACCGGCGAAAAGATAGTCTCCACCGGAGCATCCGGCGGTGGATGCATCAATAACGGGACGGAAGTCATCACCGATAAGGGCAATTCCTACTTCGTTAAATACAACTCGAGAAGCCCCGAGGATATGTTCACCTGCGAGATGAACGGTCTGGAAGAGATGAGGAAGAGCAAAGCCATCCGGGTTCCGCAGGTCTTCGGAGTAGGCGGAGGAATCGGTTCAATCCCCTGCTTCATCATACTGGAACACATCAAGGGTAGCAGGAGGTTGCCAGACTTCTACGAGGACTTCGGCAGGAAGTTTGCACAGATGCACCGATACACCTCAAACCGGTATGGCTTTTACGAAGACAACTACATCGGAAGCACCCCTCAGAAAAACACTTACGAGAATGACTGGGTGGAGTTCTATCGCAAGCACCGTTTAGGCTTCCAGATAGACCTGGCAAGGAAGCGGGGATTAGCTCGAGGAGAGCTTAGCAAGAAGATGGATATACTCATCGATAGACTGGATGAGTTCATCGGTGGGATTGACGAACCGCCTGCCGTACTACATGGTGATTTGTGGGGTGGTAACCACATGGTTGGTGATGACGGACATGTGGTGCTGATTGACCCGGCAACCTACTATGGAAGCAGGGAAGCAGACCTTGCCATGACGGACATGTTCGGTAGTATGCCGACACCGTTCTACCAAGCTTATGACGAGGCGTATCCGCTAGCAGATGGTTATAACAAACGCAAGCTCATATACCAGCTGTACCACTATCTAAACCATCTGAACCTGTTTGGCGGGGGCTACCTCGGTTCATGTTTATCTATAGTAAACCACTTCGTCTGATGTATCTCAATACAAGGCATTGCCTTCTTTCCAATCTATCCGTACGCCGTTATCCTGCAGGAATCGTATGATTTGGCGATTAGAAGAGCTTGCTGATATATTCATCTCGTTATAAGTTATGAATAAATCATAATCATAGTCGCTTCGCTCTCTGAAAGACCCGTTCTGATAAATCTCTTTAACAGGAGATAAATGACTTAACTGAACATAGATAAGTCCAAGCATTTTCAGGTTAGGCATTTTTGTCTTGGTTAAGGGGTGTATATTTCCTATTGGATTAATGGATAAATTAAGCACTTCCAGATTAGACAAATTGGCGTTACCTAAAGGTGATATGTCACTTATTTGGTTATCTGAAAGGCTTAGCACTTCTATCTTATTTAGGTTCGCTTTCCCTAAAGGCGAAATGTCACTTATTTGGTTATTGTCTAGCAAAAGAAATGTGGTTTTAGCCATATCTACTTTCCCCAATGCTGATATGTCACTTATTTGGTTATTGTATAGGTAAAGTTCTTTCAAGTTTGACATATCTACTTTCCCTAAAGGTGATATATCACTTATTTGGTTATTGTCTAGCCAAAGATGTGTGGTTTTAGCCATATCCA
>CAYUUC010000278.1:0-4852 GCA_964447635.1 uncultured Spirochaetia bacterium | reverse complement strand
CTTCTGTAATGCCTTGTTTATCTTATTATGCTGTCGTTTTTCATCTATGAAGAGTATCTTATATCTTTTTCTCATAATCTAAGGTGAAACCTGCTTTCAAAAAAATTGAAATGTTAAGCTTTTTTAATGGTTTTAATTTATTATAACACGCCTATTTATATCATAATAAGTATTTTATTATATACTTATTTATGCAATATACTATATATTAAATAGTAATATTTATCCTTTTAAGTGTCCATAGTTTGCACAAATTATTATAGGATGGAGGTACAATTAATACCAGGGAGACTTATTAACAACATTCTAACTAATTCTTAAAAATATTGTAAAGAATCATTGCCCTTTCTATCCAATAAAAAACATATTAAATTATCCAGATTTAAGCAATAAAATTTTACGGAGGTAATGTTGATAGATGATTGACGGCTTGGATGGTTAATCTTCTACATTTGGTTTTATGAATCGTTCGTAGAACTCTTGGAATGCTACGAAATTTCCTTTATTGAATCTAAATTCTGGTTTGCCTTCAGAACCGTTTAACTGTAGCTCTACTTCATTAGCATATGCTATTTGTTTTAACTGCGAAAATTCTAAAGGTATGAATATGTTTTCTTTTATATACACACCTGATGAGGTTTTAACTTCTCTTGTTATGTCAATATAATCTAAGAAAAGTTTTTGCCCGTCTATAAGCATTCTGACTGATTCATCTTCCCGAATGAAAATCCAGTCTTTATTATAATAATCAGCCATAATATAGAGATTTTTTGAATCTTCATTCTCTAAATATCCTAGTCCAAAATCCAAAATACCATAACTATAATCCCCTTTTGATAAAATGTTGTTAATCAAAATACATGTTCTATCCCCAGTAAATTTATCAACATCTTCGCTTATAATATAATCATATTTTTCCTTTTCTACTTCTTCTTCTGGTATTTCTACATCATCATTCACAGTTTTATTGTCTTCTTTATCCGTATTGTCTTCTTTATCCGTATTGTCTTCTTTCTCTGTATTATTCAATGTTTCGTCAATCTCTTCATCATTTTCTGAAACGGGTTCATTATTTTTTTCATTATTTAAAGTTTCATTTGTCTGATTATTGGTTTCATTAGATTTAGAATTATCAATATTGTTATTTATTTCATTTTCAGTAGTATTATTGTGGGTATTCGTATTATCCTTGTCATTTGTATTTTGATTATCATTCATGTTATTTTCATTTACATTTTGGTTTTCATTAATATTTTGGTTTTCATTATTAGTATTGATATTTTCATTCACATTATTAATATTTTGGTTATTATTTAAATTTTCTTCATCTATGGCTGTATTGCCAGAACACCCTATAAACATCACTGCCATAGCGATAAGTATAAATTTCCTCATAACACATCTCCTTTATAGCTATGATAACAGTCATTAATATAATGCTGAAAGGTCATAACTTTTTTCCTTCTGTGAAATTTCTGGTTTTAAAAGAGACCCTCCTAATATCCTCTCATCTTCTCCGAAGATGTCATAGGGAGGACTTAAAGAACTTATCTCTTAACCTCTTCTACTCACACTTTTACTAATTCTTTCCCCTATGAGGGGAAAGGTAGAATGGGGTCTCTTAATAAAATATCAGACTTATATCAACAAAAATTTCACAGTAGGACTTTTTTTAATACCAACGAATATAAAATGTTTATAAACGTTTATATATATTTCTGTAAATATATATTTGTATTCTTAGATTTTTTTATAAAAATCAAAAATATTTTGATTATTGTGTTGTAAAAAGTTAATGTTTCTAAGGTTAAGTATGGATAAGGAGGTTCTGGTTAGCGTGTAATACAGATTTGCCCGAAGGGGGACTTGAACCCCCATGAGATTGCTCTCACTAGAACCTGAATCTAGCGCGTCTACCAATTCCGCCATCCGGGCTTTTATACACTTCATCATAAGATAATAAACGAACAAAATTTTAACAAAAAATTAGATTATACTATTCTCCCTGGGGAGAATCTTTTTTTCCTGCTTGTTTATTTACGTTTTCCTCGTTTATGGGTTTTTCCGGCATGGTTGGTGTTTGGTTGCCCATCTTGGTAACCATAAATTCGAGAAAGCCGTTATAAGAACGCTCCATCAATCTATAATTATAGCCCAGAAAGTCTTTTACTGCTTTTTCCAGGTCTTCGTCGGGTTTAGATTCTATATAACTGATAAGTCTTTTCAGCTGGTCTGTGGTAAGGAACTTAATTACATTCTGGATCACATCTTTGATAGCAGGTGACAGCTTATTGTTATCCAGACCCATCTCGTTGATAAACTTTTCGAAGGTTTCTATGTTATTCTTAACTTCCTGTGATGTGAAATACCTTATGGTGTTGGATATAACCTTAGATATCATGGAGAGTTGTGTATCGATGTATTCGCTATCAAGGGCCGGTTCTTCCTTATCACCATATAACCATTGGTCATCTTTTTCATTCATAAGCGGATTTTTCCTCAATATTTATGTTATTCTATCATCAAATTTAAACATCTAACTCCGGTCTGTCAAAATTCCTTAATTTCTTTATCTTCACCATCATCAATCATGGTTACGCCAATCTCCTCATCCTTACTGAAGCGGTATTCAGATGTTATATCCATGAGAGAGTATATCGAAGTTTTGGTTGCCTTGGTGTTATCCTTAAGGCTGGTTATGGATTCGGTTATTTTCATTACGGATTCGCTTTGGTCTGAGGATGCTTGGTTGATAAGACTTGCTGAGGAGACCATCTTCTTTGTATTTTGGTTTAGGCTTTCACTTCTCTCCTTCTGTTTTTGGGTAAGGTCTTTTATCTTTTCGGAGGCTTCAACCATACTGGTCATGGATTGGTTAATCTCATTCGCCCCGCTGGACTGTTCTTTCATGGATAGTGCGATATTCTGCATATTATCCGTGGTTCGCTTGATATCCTCGAAGATACGCTTAAACGCCTTATCGGCTTTCTCGGAGAGGGACACCCCATTATTGATAAGTTCGGTCATGCTGGTTATCTCCTCTATGATTTTCCTGGCACTCTCGCCGGAGGTTTCAGCCAACCGTCGTATCTCTTCTGCGACCACGGCGAATCCTTTCCCCGCCTGTCCCGCATGAGCCGCTTCTATGTAGGCATTCATAGCGAGGAGGTTGGTCTTCTTGGCAATGTCCTTTATACTCACGATAAACTCCGATACATTGTCCGAAGCATTCTTGATGGTGTTCATCGCTTCGTTACTATCGAAGATGTATTTGGAACCATCTTTGGCTATGTTGAGCAGTTGTTCGGATATCTTGCTGGACTCGGTTGCCATACCGGAAACACTCTCTATGGATGCCATCATCTGTTCCATAGATGCCGAAGACTCTTCTATGAATGTTGCCTGTTCGGAGACATTGCTGTTAATCTCGTCTATGGAGTTTACAATCGTGGTGATGGTGGATTCGGTGTCTTTTATGTCTTCGTTTTGTTTTTCGGCGAGTTCGTTAACGCTAATGCTCTTATCTTTTATCTCGCCAACCTGTCCTTCTACGATTTGTACGGATTTATCGACGTGGTCTGTGGATTGTGAGATGGTTTCCACCTGTGTTATGATTTCCTTGAACTGCTGTTCTTGCTGGTCGAGCATTTGGTTAAAATTGTCCGATATTCTTCCCAAATCGTCGATGGTTAAGATGTTTATACGCTTGGATAAGTCCTTTTCACCAGTCAGCATATTGGTGAGTTTTTCCCTGACACCGTTAATCTGTAGCTTCAAGTCTCGTGAGAATCCCCAGGCTATAAGTATAGAGACTATAAAAGCCTCAATCAAAGAGAGTATTGTAAATCGGAATAATCCCTTAAAATTGTCCACAGAAGGGGATTCCAAATTCTCTGAAAGCTGGTTGAGTTTATTAATTAAACCTTGGGCATCTTCTTTACTCATCCCCTCTTGGTAGATACTTTGAAACTCATCAATTAAACTCAGCCTGGTTAACATGTATTGCTTCTCTTTTTCTACTTCTTCCAGCAAATCATCTTGTATCTCAAAGGCTTTACCTTCTGTTGCTATTCTGTTAGAATAATTATATATCAAAGTCATTTCCGGCATTATAAGTTCATTCCGGCTTATTATCCAGCTGGAGACGCTGTTCCCCGAAGCGTAAAGTGCTACGGCGACCACGAGGATGAATATCTTAAAGGCTACGGTGATTTGCCTTTGTTTCTTCGGGTAATAATTGATTTGCAACTTTAGCCTTATCTTGGAAATGATGATATTAAGGATTATAATTTGAATCAAAGCAGATAATGATATCAAAGATATTGTAATGATAAAGTTTATCCAGAAATTATAGCCTATATACGCATTCTCCGATGCCAACAAGCCAGCAATAGTATATATATTGGATATGAGTATAAATATGATTTGAAGTATTATTACCATTCTGGATATTTTATAGTGATGTTCGTTAACTTTTATTTTTTCATCATCAGATAGCTTTTTATTTATCCTGAATTTTGCAATAATCTTATCTATGGGTTTAGCCTGTATGGATAGGGCAAAAGCCATTATCAAAAAACCTATCGTAGGGACTAATATCCTCAATAGTCCAGCCATATTACCAATCTGGAACACCTGTCCCGAAGAGATACCTACACCCATATAAAAGATTAGTATGAATATCATATTGGTTATGAATGACACTAAAAATGCTTTTGTTGACAATTTCCAATTCCGCATTATAAAAACCTTACCTCATATAAATGTTTAATCGTAATTAAAGATAATAACATATAAAAAAATCAGTAGTGAGCGGTATGAAAATTGCTAATGTGTTCTTCTTTTCTGGAAA
>CAYUUC010000277.1:281-4864 GCA_964447635.1 uncultured Spirochaetia bacterium | reverse complement strand
TAGACATATGCATTAGAATTAGCATCTTTATCCGACATTATACTTTTAATTTCCAATTTATCAAATTCTTTGATAATTCTATCAATTTCTGATGAAATAATATCCATATCTTCTTTATTATTGTTCTCTTGAGCCATTACCCACATGCTTAGATATGTCTCTATATCATTTTTTAATGAAGACCATTCTTCTACTTCCTTTTTAAGGTCACTTAATCTTTTAGAGAGTTTATTAGCATTATCAGTATCATCCCAGAATTCTGCTTTACTCATTCTTTTCTCTATATCATTTATTTCCTCAATTTTTTTATCTAATTCAAAGAGACCTCCACATACTATCAATTTTATCTTTATACTTCTTAATTAAATCCTGGTTTATATCTAACATAAACTTACCTCCATTTTTAATCTTCCCATTCATTCATAATATAAGAATATCCCTGTTCGGTTAAGAATAATTGCCGATTCATTGCATATTCCTGTTCTAATGTATCCTTTGTAACAATAGAATAGAAATATGAACTTTTTTCCTTAGGTCTCAAAATCCTTCCTAATCTTTGAGCTTCTTCTTGTCTGGAACCGAAAGTTCCTGATACTTGTATAGCTACTGATGCGTCAGGTAAATCAATAGCAAAATTAGCTACTTTTGATACTACTAATACATTTAACTCCCCATTCCTAAATTTTTCATATAAAACATCTCTTTTTGTATTAGGTGTCTTACCAGTTATTATTGGTACTTCTAATTCTTTGGAAATATTTGTTAATTGAGAAATATATTGACCTATGATAAGAATTTGTTCTCCGATATGTTTTGATAAAAGATATTTTATTACTTCCATCTTCTTTGGATTTTCAGCAGCTAATCTTAGCTTTTTTCTAGCTTTAGAAGAAATATAATCCAATCTTTTATTATTATCAAAGGGTACTCTCATTTCATAACAATAGGCTTCTGCTATATAACCTTGCTTCTCTAAATCCTTCCAAGGAACATCATATTTTTTAGGTCCGATTAATGAAAATACATATCTTTCATTACCATCTTCTCTAACCAGAGTAGCAGTAAGACCTAATCTTCTTCTAGATTGAATTTCAGCAGTTACTCTAAAAATTGGTGCAGGTAAAAGATGTACTTCATCATATATAATTAAACCCCAATTGTTCTTTTTGAAAATATCAAAATGCGGAAATTCGGATGTTATTTTTTTTCTATAAACCAATATCTGATATGTTGCTATGGTTATTGGTTTTATTTCTTTTTTATCTCCGGTATATTCTCCTATAGATTCTTTAGTCAGATTAGTTTTATCCAGTAGTTCTCTTATCCATTGGTGAACTGAAGCTACATTTGGACATAATATAAGTGTTTTTTGTTTAATAAGAGACATCACTTCGATACCAACGATTGTCTTACCTGAACCACAAGGTAGGACCACCACACCATGACCCCCGCTTTTTTTGCCATTCATGTAAAAGAAGTCCGATGCTTCTTTTTGATATAACCTAACATGAAACCTCTTCCCACTAAGGGTAATATTTCTCTTATCTATATCTATTTCATCACCTTCGTAATAACCAGCGATATCTTTAACTGGATATCCTATATCTATAAGTTTTTGTTTAATTGTTCCTCTATCTTTTATATTTATTTTAAAGACATTATCTAATATTTGTTCTGTAAAATGTTTATAAATATTCTTAATATTAACAATTTCGGATTTACTCATTTCATCGTTTATCTTAAGCATTAAATGATTATTATCACCAACATTTAGCTCTACTATACCATATTTACTTATATAAGAATCAATTTGTTTGATAAGGTTTTTAGAAACAGGGTATTTTGAATATTTATTAAATACATCAATTATATCATCGATAGATAGCCCCATAGAAGCCGCGTTCCATAAAGATATTGAAGTGATTTTATAAATATGAATATGTTCAGGAGATTTATATAATTCAGCAAATTTTGAGATTTCATCTCTGATTTTTTTATACGATTTATGATGAACATCGGCTAGAATTGTCATATCGGATTGTACTATTAAGTTTTTATTATCACTCAATTAAGATTATCCTCACTAATGATTTATTATTATTGTCAGATTTATGGATTATAAAAGAATAATTTAATACTATTTGGTAAGATTTCTAAGGATTATTTGATTTATATACTACAAGATGATGAAAAATTGTAGAAACTTAGGAAATATGCTATTTCTTGTGGATTCTTTATTGTGACCCATCCACCTTCACCACCTTCCATATATTTATCATAATAAGTTAAACTTATGATTTTACATTCTTTATTATATTTTATATAACCAATAAATTCGTCAGACTTAGTATCAAATTCAGCTATGGTTATAGTAATGATTTCTCCAGTATTTTCATCGCCTAGATATTTTCTTCTTTCAATTGCATCAGTTCTGGAAATACTATTATCATATCTATATGTTGTTGTATAAACATCACCATTTTTATGAGTAATCACATATTTAATTTTTTGCTGGTCTGAGTTATAGAAATACTCTTCAGTTAATATAACTCCATTTTCATCTGAAATGATTTCTTTTTTAATCTGATTATTATCATTATAAGTGATTTCTATTGATTTGTGTATATTACCATCACCATCTTTTAATACTTCTTTTATCTTTTGTCCTTCATTATTATATGTATATGTAGTAACAGCGATTAATTCCTTAGTATAATATTCTTCAATTTTAATCACTCTTCCATATCTATCCTTATATATCCATTTACCATCTTTAACACCGTCTATGAAGCTACCTATTACCTTTATTTGACCGGTATCATAATATGATGTTAGTTTCCTAAGTCCAGTTGAGTCATATTCTTCTAATTTATACCTAACTCTATCATAGTAATGTTTATGAGATAGATGAATAACCATTCCTATATGGTCATAAATTTCGATAATATTTAGTTCATTCTCTTTATAAATAAATTGAGCTGTTTGTGTTATCTTCTTTCTATTAAATATTTCCCATTTTTTTATTTGTCCATTGTTATTGTAATATACTTTACAAATTGATTTCTTTTCATTTTCCTCATACATTTCATATCCCATTACGCTTCCAGCATTAAAGAATACATTATAATATATTATATTTTCCTGTTCAAATTCAATTTCTTTAAATTCCCATTTAGCATAATGGAAGTCGAAATTCACATTACCATATTTTTCAACTTTTTCTTGGGCATATACATTTATTCCTATTAATATTATAAATAAAACCATGATAATGAATTTAATATTCAATACTTTTTTCACTTTAAATCCTCCTAATGGAATATCCTCTAAAATATTACTAATATAAAAAAAAAAGTAAAATATATCAATTATGTATAAGAACCATCAATAAATGTGACTCATCAAGTAAAGACTAATAGTCATTCTTATTAAACTTAACATATTTATTATATTGAAATTTTATTACTCTTTAGGTATAGTAATAGATAAAGTAGTACCTTTGCTTTGTGAGTTATTAATCCAAAACCTTCCTTTAAAAATTTCAGTTATATATTCTATAGCTGAAGAAAGTTCAATAGTATTACGTAGTTTATTTTCATCTATAGTTAGTATATCTTTTTCGTCTATTCTTACACCACTTAGAATGAAAGATATTACAATTTCTTTTTCTGGTAATAAATTCTCTGAGTTTACAATTATCTGATCGCTCTTTCTGTTTCCATAACTTAATATATTAGATATTGCATATCTAAACTTGTCTTCGTCTATATTTACTATTATGGATTTTTCTATATTGATATAGAATTTGCTTTTGTCTATATCATTAGGCAACATTTGTAACGACTCTTCAACTGCACTGCGAATATTAACAGGTTTCTTTTCAGTTTTTCTGCTTTTATATTCATCCAATAGACCTAGATAGGATTGAGCCATAACTCCAATTCTTTCTACCGTATTAATTACATTTTGAAATATTAGGTTAAAGCTATATAGAAAATTTGGTGAATTGTCAGATTTATCAATAACTTCTTTTAACATTTCATTAAGAATACTCAATTGATCTTTAGTTTCTAGACTTCCCCTGGAAATTGCTTCATTTAGAGTTTCTGGGATGATCCTCTTTATTTCCCTTTTCGATACAACATTTAAGACATCTTTAAATTTGCTAAATAGTGACATTAAACATACAACTTCTTCTTTATTAAATATATTTTTACTGATGAATACACAATCACCTTTAAATTGTGGGATATTTATTTCAAAATTTACCAAATCTTTAGTGTCAATCTCTTTTTTAGGTGGATATATTATTTTTCCGTTTTCATCACATAGATAAATATAAAAGTAGTTTTTTTCTAAACCATGACTTAATTTATCTTCAGCATTGAAATAGAAGTCTTTTTCAACTAGTTTCTTAAAAATGGATTCGATTGTATAGGACCCCTCTAATAAATCTTGTATTTCATCCCTTAATCTAATCACTTCTTTTCTATAAAAATCACTTAATATTAGTCTTTCTTCTTTTGGTATCATCAATAAAACTCATGAGGTCGTTAGATAGAGAGAGAGGTCGCCAGTCTGTG
>CAYUUC010000277.1:0-271 GCA_964447635.1 uncultured Spirochaetia bacterium | reverse complement strand
TCTTTTAGTTTTTTTATAAACCAAGCTTTCTTTGCTTTATAATCCTCTTCTAAATCCAAATCATTTAATAATATTGATATATTTATTGCTATATCACAAGCTTCTACAGCTATATATAGATATTCAATTGATGGAAACTGTAGTGAGTTTACATATATTACTGTTTTATCCAAATAAACTAATGAATCATCATATTTTTTATAAAGATAATAGAGTTCTCCTAAATTGAATAAATCTTTTCCGATTAAATCTGAAAATCTTTCCCTTTTAT
>CAYUUC010000276.1:0-4882 GCA_964447635.1 uncultured Spirochaetia bacterium | reverse complement strand
ACCATAGATAAGAATACCACTACCAATTAAGATAGCTAAGATAATCATTATTGATATTAACTTTTTTTTCATAATATGTTTACTCCTTTAATTTGATATATATTAATATCCTATGATAAATAATATAATAATTATAAACTATAATCAATATTATTGTTATCCATTGAAATAAAATTGGAAAATATAATGATTTTAATTTTTTATAAGATTTGATATGAAACTTGTTATTAATAATATTATTATTTATAGTAGGATTAACTTGATTCATTGTAAATCTTTATAAAATATTACGATAATTAATAAGTATATGGTTAAAAGATGGTTATGATTAAATAAGTAGGTAAACCTTTATGAATGATAATATGAATAGAAAAAAATTAGACTTGGGCAAAATGAATGTATATGACTATCTAAAATCCAGGATAAAATTAGTAGCCATAATAGGTATGATACTATCATTTGCTTTTATTGTGATAAGAGGTTATGTAGCCTTTTCAGATGGTTTTATTAATAAAGCTATAGTATATCTAACCGCAGCCGGATTGTATATTTTACCTACTTTCACATTTATCATTCGGAAAGAGAAATACGCTCCGATTTTATTCTTATCAATCTATTCAATCATGCTTATTTGCGTACAAATCGTTGATTTTAATAATGTTGATTTTGCAAATTTAATAATAGTCCATTCTGAAAGTTTTGTTGCTGTTACGATAATCACTGGATTCTTAGTTGGTAGAATATCAGCAGTTGTAATAGGAACGGTTGGTGTGGTTGATATATTATTAATGTCTTATTTAAGTGGAGATGAGGTCCTTAATGATTATCTGGTATCTATGTTAGGTCCACAGATTCTAGTAACCATAGCGGTATTCTACTTTACAGGTCTATTGAATAGTTTAATTTTTACCACCTCATATGAAGCAAAGAGTAGTAAAGAGAAATCGGAAAAACTAAAGCAAATTGTTGATATGGTTACAGAATCTGTAAACAGTTTTGAGAAAGCCACTAAAGATATATCAGATGGGACACAGGACTTATCACAGAGAACCAACCAGCAAGCAGCCTCCTTACAGGAGATAACCTCATCCATAGAACAGCTTTCAGCTAATATAGATACTAATCTATCCAACACGGAGAAGTCAAAAGACACCGCAATTGTGATTAAGGAAAGCATGCAAGACTTGAATAAGACCAGCAAAGACATGGTAGAAATAATACAAACCATAGAGTCTATAGCATTCGAGACGAATCTCCTCGCACTAAATGCATCGATAGAAGCGGCAAGAGCCGGCGATTCTGGTAGGGGGTTTGAAGTGGTAGCGACCCAGGTTAAGGAATTGTCCCAGCGTTCCGCAACTCAGTCTAAGGAGATTAGACAGATTATTGAAGATAATATAGACAAGGTTACTTATAACTTAAGGATGGTGGAGAAGAACAACGACATTATCAAAGAAATAACCCTATCCAGCACCGAACAATACGACGCATTAAAGCAAATAGCAGAGTCAATAGAACAGTTAAACGAAATGACCCAGCAAAATGCTGAACTAGTATCACAAGCCGCTGTTTCCACGGAAGAAATCGCCTCCCGTGCTAAGAAAATGGGTGATCTAGTTAATCTTGCTAAAAAAACTTTTGATATTAATGGAGATATTGAAGAAGTAATAAATAAAGATGAAAGGAAAGAATTGGAAAATAACAATACGCAGATTACTTTATCCAAAGAAGATAATAACTAAAGCGTTCATTTGTTTTTTATTTAAAATGATAGATAGCTATCAAAAAAATAGAACAAAAATGTAATTAAATACTGAATGCTTATTGACTTTTCTAAAAAAATTCCTTAACTAGATAATCTAAATAAAATATTAGACTACGAATAAAAAATATTAAGCTAAAAAGCCATATATGATAAACTGAGGGTATATAAAAAATTCCTTATTTTTATAGATTAAGAGTTGTAATTTCAAATAGATTTATTCAAAATTAATAAGGAGCTGATATGATAATGTGATAAATCAGTTTTCAAACTTTTGATTAATAATTACTTTAATCAAGAGTAGATAGGTTATAGGCTGTATAAAAAACTGGGGCAATGCGACCCTGTACAGGAGGAATTTATGAATCATAAAACTGAAGTTTCTTGGAAGGATGGATTACATTTTGAAGCATCTTTACAGGATTTTAAAATAGAAGTAGATGCCGATAAACAATTTGGAGGACAAGATAAAGGTCCTACCCCTAAACCCTTAGTCTTGGTGGCATTGGGAGGATGTACTGGAATGGATGTGGTATCAATATTGAATAAGATGAAGATTAAATTTGACCATTTCACAGTTGAAGTATCAGGAGAGACAGAAGAGGAACATCCCAAAATTTATAAAAACATAAAGGTAAAATATACGATTAAGGGTGATGATATACCTTATTCCAAACTGAAAAAAGCGGTAGACCTATCTACTGAAAAGTACTGCGCAGTTAATGCTATGTTATCGAAGAGTTCTAATATAGAACACGAGATTACAGGTGAAGGGATTGATTATGATTCTTAATGGTAAAATTTAACACTATGAATTATTAATAAGTATTAATTTTATGATAAAATAAAAAAATGTGATAAAATAAAATTAACTATAACATAATAAAAAATAATAAAATATATTATATTTTACTTATGGGGGGACTTAAATTTATAGTTAAAAACATGTTTTTTGTAGTAAGATGCTTAATGAATTGGTCTATATATCTTATTATAATATCATGATTAAATAAAAGATTTTAGTTAGGATGGTTTGGTATGGTTAAAAATGAAGAATACCGAAAAAAGGTGATAGATAAGATTTACAAGAATAACAACTTTGATGAAGGCAAAGAATTACTGATTGATTGGTGGAATAATTCTTTCCCTAATTATCATGTAAAAAAGGTTGCTGATAGCAAATCTTCTATATATTCACAGATTTTGGATTTATCTAAAGATAATGAAGACTTAGATAAGGTACAAAAAGATGTGATAATATCAATAGCGGGGATTTTATCCAGTATTTCTTTTTTTGAAGAACCTATTGATAAACATTATAGAAAATCATTTGACTGGTTAGAACTGGTTAGACCTCTAACCAAAAATTATCAGAGTAATTTTACCAGGTGGTTTTGGAATAAATATTTGGACTTGATTACTTTCAACGGTGAAACCATACACATAATGGAAATCCCAGTAGAAGACCAATCGGATTTTATTAAAGTCGCTTATTGTGATTATCTTCATATTAAGAATCAAGATGGTATTAAGGAGATTAGGCGTATCTTGGGAACAATCGAAAGTGATAATCCTTTGATTCAGATTATGAAAAATCGAACCCTTTGTGATATTTATGCAGATAGTCCTTCTATTAGGAATAACAAGCAAATAAAAGCTTATGCTAAAAAGATATTCCATTACAGCTCTATTCTGGATAATCCTCAGGTGGATAAGAATAATACCATTTACAAATGGTACTTAAATAGTGCAAATTACACTACAAGACCCGATGTTAGCGATGATTTCTATACTTTACTGGATGATAATGAATATGATAAATGTATAAAAGAGATTGAGGATAGTGTATATTATTTTACTTTAGAAGAGAAAGAGACCATCAAAGCATTATTAAATATCAAAGCTATGATTAATTTTGCTGTTCGTAATGGAAAATTCCATGATGCGACGAGATTCCTATTATGGTTCGTCGCTTTAGCAGAAACAGGTAACCACACAAAGGCGGTTGACTTATTTTATCATACATATAAAAATCTCATAGATATATTATTATCCGTTAAAGACAAAACCGAAATCCAGGGGATGGAAAGAATAAAAAAGCGTTTTCCAGACATTAATAACATATTTATTAATGAAACGAGTCAACAGAATTGGGAAAAACTAGATTACTTACTTCGGAAAAGGATGTTGCCTACTTCTCCTCTGGGGAGAGTTACCCATAGGTTAACCCAGGATTATCTCAATTTAGCATATATCGAGTTGAAAAAGGATTATAAATAAAATCCTCTATTATTTAATATCAACAAGCTCAATATCGAAAGTTAGTGTTTCACCAGCCAATCTATGGTTCGTATCCAGGACTATTTCTTTGTCGGTGAGCTTTAATATCAATGCTTCTATTCTTCCTCCAGTAGCAGTCCTTACTGGTAGATAATCTCCTTCTTTTTTATCATTTGGGACTGTTCCAAAATCACTTAGAGGGATGGTATGAATTCTATTTTCATCATGAAAGCCATATGCTTCTTCTGGTGGGATAGTGATTGTTTTCTTCTCACCGATTTTCATTCCTAAAATAGCTTTATCGAAGCCTTTTATCATTTGACCAGCGCCTGCGGTAAATTCTAAAGGTTGGTCTCTTTCGTAGGAAGAGTCAAACACTTCACCATTTTCCAGGGTACCTTTATAGTGGACAGCGACCTTATCTCCTTTTTCTACAATTTCATTTGACATATCTTCTTTATTTGTATCCTCCTTATTTTTATCGATTTCTTCTTTTTCTTCTTTGATAAAAGATAGATCGATTTCTTCGTCTTCTTCTTTATCTTCTTCATTTTCCTCTTCAATATTATCAGAGGTTGAATTTTCATTTTGGTTATCCGATACGTTTTTATGTTCATTCTTAGTATCTTCTATGTCTGAGTTGGATTCTTGATTTTTATTGGTTATGGTTTCATCAGAATTATCACTTTCATCATTTCCTCCGCAGAAAGACATTGAAATAATAAAGATGATAATAAATATTAATAATATATACTTTTTCATTATTTACAACTCCATATTTTATTTTATATTATTGATTTGATTAGCTGTGTAATATTTTACACTCTTTTCAATTATATA
>CAYUUC010000275.1:0-4935 GCA_964447635.1 uncultured Spirochaetia bacterium | reverse complement strand
TCTTTTATATATTTATTTCTATGACTCAATTTTTAACAGATAATGCTGATTTAATATTAATATTCATCAAAGTTTTTCTCATTGCATATTTAGTATTAGCTTCCATTGGTGTAGGATTTAGGATAAGGAAACGTGTAAATGAGAAAGGACTGGAAAAAAGCATCGGTTATATGATTTATAACATTCTGGGAGCGGTGATATTCTTAGTAGCTATTATTGTGTTATATATCATAGCTGATTTCCTATTGAAATCATGAGTTTAACAGTTTGTGCAATTCTTTGACGATACCTTCACTGCCATTATTAAAGTTAGCATGTTGTAGGTTGTCTTTCATTTGTTTCAGCTTCTCGTCATTTACCACTAAATCTTCAATATTATCCACTAATTTCCTTATATTAGGTATATATCTACCATAATTGTTTTCTCGGATTAAATCAGTATTGCCTTTTTCCTGACCGTATATATACATCGTATGAATAATAGGGGTTTTCAGTATTAAAGCCTGGTATGTAGTAGCAGGTCCAGCTTTACATATAATCAGGTCTGCTGCTGCGGTAAGGTCATGCATGTCCTTACTGAAACCGAAAATTTTAAAATTTGTTTGATGCTCTTTAGTCATCTCTTCTAACATCTCTTTCTGAGCTGTATTCTTACCTGTTACTATAACAAAGAAAGCCTTTTCTAAGAGTTTTTGTTTTTTTAGAATACGTTTTACATAAAGGTTAATGTTTTTAAATCCTTCTCCACTACCAGCGAAGAAAACTATTTTCTTATCATTAGGAAAATCAAACCTCTGTTTAATCTGGTTTATTTCATTCTCCGAAATAGCTTTTTGGAATTGTGGATTTAAAGGTGGATTATATATTTTTATCTTATCTTCATCTACCTTTCGTTTTATCAGTCTCTTCTTTAATCTTTCCGAAGAAACAATGTAAAGGTCGTAAATAGGAGGGGTGAACCATCCTATATGTGCTGTTATTGGGTCTGTAATGACTACAGCTTTTTTAGGATTAATACCAGCTCGCTTTATAGATTTCTTAAGAATAAGATCGACTAGAGGATGTATTGATATAACTAGGTCTGGGTCGAACTCTTTTAGCTTTTCTGCTGTTTTAGGGATAGCATTAACTCCCATTATGTTATTAACAAGGTATAGAATCGGCTTAATACTTGTTAGGATATATCCTAAACTATAAATAAATGTTAATCTGTTATTCAATGTTGCGTATGCTTTTTCTAATTTCTTACCAATTTTTTTAGTATTGGTAAATATATTATCTATCATAATATCATATTTTCCATCAAATAGAAGGTCGAAAGCACCTTGTAAGGACTGAGCTGCTGCCCGGTGACCACCGCCGGTATCGGATATTGCCATATATATTTTCTTTTTATCGGACATAATGTAATACTCCATATTTAGACTAATCGATTAAGCACTATAATATTAAAAATAAAATTAAGAATCCAGAAATAATAATGACTTTATCATTACTAAACTGTTTTCTTTATGTTTTTTTTATGCATTAGAATTTTTATATCTTAATCCAGATATTTATGCATATCTATTCAAGAAGGTCTATTTTATTGTCGATTTTATATATGTTGGATTTAGTGAATGATAGATAAATTTAGCCTTATTAATCTGGTAATTTAATTGTTATACATTTTGTTTGCTATTACTTATAAGGGTTATGTATGATTAATGATTTCATATTAAAGGAAAATATCGATTATAAAAAAATAAAGACTAAAGTGAATGAATTATTAATAATAGATAGAAATGAATTACTTCCTATAGATGTGTTTTATATAACAGAGCAAATAGGTATTAAGCTAATGTTTGTAAAACTCTATAATGGGGGATTATCCTATTTATATTTAAATAAAGGACTGGATAAAACCTTACTTATTGATAGTGATGTTTCATATTATGATAAGCGTTTTTTAGTTGCTCATAATATTGGACATTATATGCTTCATTCAAAGAATAATACTGATTTTATGGACGGGAGAGCTATTTTTAATATAAATCTTAATAATATTATGGAATATGAAGCTAATGTTTATGCATTATCTCTGTTGATTCCTAAAGATAAACTTGATAATGAATATAAGCAATTAAGGGAAAAATCAGTATCGGATATTTTGATAGATTCTTATTTATCTACAAAATTTGCTGTCAATTCCTCTGTCTTAGATTATAAAAGGTATGATAAATCAATAAATAATGCTGATTTATAAGATTGATTTATTATTTGATTTTTAGTAAATACAAGTCTTTAAAATCTTCATGGTTTACCACTTCATAGAAGAGGAAATCGCTATTGGGAGAAAAACCAGACCTTATAACACCATCATATACCTCATCGATAATCTGGGATTTCTTTGTTTGAGTATTATACAGAATAAGTATATTCTTTCCAGTATCTGGATACAAATAAGAGAATGCTATCATATCTCTTCCAATAGACATATTATATATATATAAATCAGAGGAAAAAATCTTACGGTTTTTATTATTTGCAACATTATACAGGTATAAATCTTTATTATTAACGATATAGTATATCTTCTCTTCATCTAAGTCCCAGCTAAAGCTATTCCAATCGGCAATAAAAGGTAATGGTATTAATTCCTTTTTCATCAGGTTATATATATAAGGTTTGGATATATCTTCATCACTCTCTGTATCCATATTACCAGTAATTAAGATATTTCGGTCGCTGGGTGATATCTCAATATTATCAATCTTACAGTTAGATAATAGTTTTTCGGTTTTATAATTCCTAAGGTTTACTAAGATTAAATCATCCTTCTCATTTTCCGCATTAAGACTCTGAGCTATTATTTTAGTTTTGGTTGTGTTCATGAATGACCTTGCTGTAAATACTTTTCTGTCAAAAAACTCGGTTACTTCTTTGTATTGGTATTTTCTAAAGTCGAAAATATAACTATTAACATACGTTGGTCTTGCTACGTTAATAACAGCCTTATTAGCATAATCAGAATACTCAAAATTAAAGATTGGTAAAAAGATATCTTTTTCACGGGTTTGTTTATATATATTATCAATCTCAATTAGTTTTCTAGTATCCATAGGCATTTGATATATCCTGTAATCACCGCTTATTAAGGTTAATACCGTATTCTCATATCCCTTATAAGACCAAGATACTGAACCATAAGACATACCCGATATACCAGCAGATAAATGATACTGGTAATAAAGCCGTATAAGTTTATCTGTAACCACATATGATTTAGCGAATGATGAGTTTAGAATATCTATACATAATGATAATAATTCATTTATTGTATCTGAAGAGGTAGGGAGTAGATTGTTAATATTAGTGACTATGGATTGTGTATTCTTAATTTTAATATCATTACTGTAAAGATAATTAAATAATATGGTTGTTATAATAACAGACTTTATAAATTTAGAATTGATATACTTATTATTGTTTATATTTGACCTAATTTGTCCATTTGTAATCTCGTCTTTAATTGCATTTCTCAGACTAACATTATGAATTAACTCCTCTTCTATATCCAATTTCATAAATAAACCCGGATTAATTTTTAAAGGTTCATTGGATAAGATTCTTCTGAATGATTTTATTACATAAGGTGTCATATATGGATGGTTTAATATTTTATAAAAATCATAATTTGTATAGGTATTAAAGAAATCTATGTTTTTTATGATTGACTCAATAATGATATCTAATATTTCATTATCTAAGTTCAATAATTCTAAATGTTCTTTATTAATTAGCAAATTTATATTTTGCTCTTCTGGATAATAATTATAATAGTTTTTAAATGAGCTATCGATATATTTATTATTTAATATATTATCAAAAGCGTAAAGGATTTTTGCTATCTCTATAGGTAGTTTATCTGTCAACATATTAGGTGTGATAAGTAAGTCAGGAAATATAACATTTTTATACATGTTTTTATCTATTTCTTCCTGAGTTATGTTTTCATTTTCTAACATCATCCTGATTGATGATGAAATAGATAAACGGGATGGTTGTAAAATAATATAGTTATTTAAAGCAAATCTTCCAAAAGTATCATCTATCCTTGTTGAAGCTAAGAAATTAAAAGCTTCCTCAAAAAAAAGGTTCTTTATAAAATCCGGGATTTTCCTATTGAATAATACCTTATAATAATATGTTTCCCCATCTATGTAATCTTTAAGTGATATTGAATGTCCATCCGAACTGTTATTTTCCTGATTATTGTAAATATCCCAGTCATTATCATTGCTATTATCATTAGGATTTACCAAGGTATTATGAATATTATCTTTAGTTATTTTATTTGATTCATAATCTTGTTTTAATTTTTCTACTTTTTCTACAGATGATATTTCTGTGTTTTGTTTATTTTCAATAGGCTCTGAAAATATGGTTTTGATATCTTCTTCGTTTACTATAAAGCTATCAATAATAACATCTTTTTTATCTTCTATATGGATATAATTATAATCATCTTTATCTTCACCACTAATTACCTCATTATTACATGAAAAGATTATGGGAAGAATTGCTACATTAATTAAAATGATTATTAATTTTATTTTATTCATACTATTATATCCCGTCTTAAGCAGATTCTTTATTCAATCAATATGATTTATTTATAAAATAACATTAAAAGAAATAATAAAGTTTGCCATTTAAATATATCTTCAATTATATCATATTTTCAATAATTTTATTACGGTTTTTTGAAATATTTTGTGAAAAAGATTAAAGAAGAAATTAATCAATCTATGATTACAAACCAATAGCTTTTTTTCATAATAACAATAATATTAGAAATTATTAATAATTATGAAATGTATTCCTGATAAAGGATTATTATAAAAATTTTCTTATATTTCTTTTATTGTAATGATTTTCAAATTCTTTTACCAG
>CAYUUC010000274.1:0-4944 GCA_964447635.1 uncultured Spirochaetia bacterium | reverse complement strand
TGGGGTTCACAATGTCTGAGAATCGGTATCCCGGAAGCTAATGACGGTGAAGACCTGCAACCTGTATTCCACAGCACATGGGCTGAAATATACTACGAATTTGCTACTCCAACATCAAAGGAACATGCATTCCGGTTTAAGGCAAGACAGGATGCAGATAACCCAACATGGACCGACTATCTTATGATTTATCCAGACTCCATTTGGACAGATAAGATATGGGATATCGACCCCACACCAGAAGGCGGACCTAATATAAACGATGAATGGTTATATGAAGGCGATGCTTATGGCGGAGCTTATGCTCCTATAGGTGTATTCCCGCTTGGAACAAGCCGGTTTGCCATCAGATTTAAGAAAGGCTCATCAACTTCAATGGGTAAAGATGTCGGCTGGATTGACGACTTCGAACTACTCACAGTGCCTGATTAAGACATAGATTAGACTAATCAGAAAGCTCCGCTGGCTTTATCGCTGGTGGGGCTTTCTTTATATACTCTCTCTTTATAAGGATGGACTTATCGAATGGAAACAGCATTCACCAAAAATGTCATCGAGATTATCAAGCAGATACCAACAGGGAAAGTTGCTACCTATGGTATGATAGCCCGGTTAGCGGGTAGTCATAAAGCATCCCGGCAAGTCGCATTCACTCTGCACTCCTCATCTTACAAGCATAACCTGCCATGGCACAGAGTGATTAATCGATCGGGTATGATTTCGCTGAAGAAGGGTAGCGGATACGAAGAGCAAAAGGCATTGCTGGAAAGTGAAGGCGTTGTCTTCGATGAACAGGACAGGATTGACCTTAAGGTATATCTATGGGAGATTAATAATGGATAGACAATGGTATACTTCCCATCTTTTAGTTATATGCTTATATTCTTTATGGGGGGAAACGCAAATTCAACAAAGGGGGGATTATACAAATGGATTATGGCAGAGCATTAACCCGTAATGGTTGGCTGGACTTCTTGGGTAAAGCGAAGAACCGCATGGTTACCAGATTACAAAACGGCATACTCAAGGCTTATTCAAGACTATCCGGTAAAGGCTTCCTATCAAAGCTAATCCCTAACATCGTCAGACCAATGGTCGGAGGATACATCTATTCCATCAAGATAGAGATTAACGATTACTGTACGCTGTCTTGCAAGATGTGTTACGTTAACCAGTCTAAGCATAATCTTAAGATGGACACGATAAGGAAGCTGGTTGACGATGTAAGAGGCTACGGCATAAGATTGGAGATACTCGGTGGTGAACCACTAATGCATCCGGACATCATAGACATCATCGACTATGCTAAATCATCAGGGAAAGTGCCATTCATCACCCTATACACTAACGGCATCATGGCAACACCAGATATGAGCAGGTCACTACACGATGCAGGACTGGACGCCATCATAGTAAGTCTCATCTCTCATAAGGAGCAAGTCCATGATGAGTTCACCGGAACACCAGGTTCATGGAGGCAGACCAAGGATGGCATACATAACCTAAAAGAGGCTGGCGTCCCTGTCTACACATTTACTGCGATACATAAGGATAACCATCATGATATAGAAGGGCTTTACCGCTTCGTTAAAGAGGATTTAGGTGTGCATGCCCTTTTCTATCAATACATACCGCAAATCAAAGATGACCCGCTGATGATAGATAATGATGAATGGTATGAACTTAAGAATTGGGTATTGAGCAAGAATCCCATACATGATGACTTCGTTAGGACATTCTACATGCTAACCGGGAATGCTTGTTCAGGAGGTAACTTTGTATTCACGGTGAAGGTCGATGGTTCGGTTCAGCCATGTCCTTTCGTTTCGGATATATCTTTAGGCAACATCCATGATGACAGTATATGGCACATCTTTAAGAACCGTTTCCGAGGGACACGGCTGAAGGAGTTCAAGCAATTACCTGAGGAGTGTTTGGAGTGTTCATACAAGTCTATATGCGGTGGAGGTTGTCGAGCCGGTAACAATGCACTTTACGGGACATACCTTAGGAGAGACCATCGATGTCTTGGTCCATTCAAGGAGAAAGTTGATCCACAGAAGATAACCAAAAGAACGCCATGCTTCTTCTAAAGATAAATCTTATTTAGGGTTTATTGTAAAATTTTGCCTTCTGTGAAATTTCTGGTTTTAAAAGAGACCCTCCTAATATCCTCTTCGTCTCCAAAGGAGACGCCATAGGGAGGACTTAAAGAACTTATCTCTTAACCTCTTCTACTCACACTTTTACTAATTCTTTCCCCTATGAGGGGAAAGGTAGAATGGGGTCTCTTAATAAAAGATCAGACTTATATCAACAAAAATTTCACAGTAGGAAATTTTGTACTGAATTGTGAAATAATGCAACACAGTCATTTTCTATCCGATAAAGAATATCACTACTCTGTCCAATAGGTGATGATGTTTATCTCATAGCCATCCTCGAAGTTGAATGGATACGAGATTAATCCCCAGCTGAATGCCCTGTCTACTGTATAGTCATTCGAACTTAGATTTCCTACTGTTCCAGCAATGATTGTACTTTCACCGATAGTGGTTTCCATAGAATGTCCATAATGAAAACCTGCCGATGCCCCTACCAATACACCGCCTGATACTGTTTCAAACTCCGCTGTTATATTGAGGTCGTAACTAAATCCGGAGCTTTGCTCTGATGTCTCGGTAATCTCTATTTGCTGATATCCGCTACCTGCACCTACTGTCAACATCATATTTGAATACAGGACATTTGATGAGTTCTCTAAAACGAGTGTTTCTTTTTCTCCAGTGGTCATATATGAAAACGGTTCTCCTATGCTATGAACTAAAACGCTAACATCTACATCGGTGCATTCACCGTTATGTTGGTTATAGAAATCCTTTTCGCAGGCTGTTGTCATTATATCTCTCGGTATGTTAATGGTCATTACATCGCCTACACATTCATCAGCACCATCCGGAGCGGATATTATATCATAGTAATACACATCAAAAGGTACAGCACTGAATACAACCATATCCTCACCCGCTGGAGTGATATAAGAGTAAGTCTCTTCTATGGTGTGCGTATGCGTAGATGACCAGTTAAACGAATTCTCCACAGTCATTTTGAACTCCGCACTACCGGCACTTCCCCATAACGGTGTCTCCTGATAGTATCCTAAAGAGAACCCCACACTAAAACCAAACTCATCAGTGTAAGACTGACCTTGTGAGTGCATTATACCGAAGCTCGTTTCACTGCTTACCAATGCTTGGTCATATTGACTCCAATATGGAGGTGATGCTAATACTGCGTGAATTTGCGGGTCTGTGAATAATAGCTCGTGTTCGTTTCTGTATCTCAGCACAGCGGTATCATTATCTATGTTCGGACAGCATACATCCGGATACCAGTCGCTAGCCCCCTGCGAAAAGTGTTCAACAAATTGTGAGGAGGAATCAAATCCATGAACTGAAATATTGCTGGAACTTGTTATGATGTCTTCTTTCCTATCGTTATTTACATCTCCTACGGCTAAAATCCTATCGTTACCGTTTATAATATTTCCGTAACCACTGGAAATCAAGGACATGTGATTATCCCCATCTAATTCGTCGATGTCATCAAATAAAGCAGTAGGCGTTGCTATTTCCAATTTCCCGTCTCCGTCAACATCCAATAACCTTACTAATGGAATTTTAATAGTCGGCGGTAATATGTCGCCTTCTTCATAATGCCCTACTATATTGGTGAATTCTAATTCATCGCCGAAAACATTACCATAACCCTTAGCATCGTTCATAACCAATACGTCAATCATAATCTCATTATCAACATTTGTTCCTGCGAATATGATTTCGCCTAGTCCGTCATTGTCATAATCACCTATCGTAACAGTAGGAATTGTTATATTAACAGGGTCTCCCGGCAGGTCTTGACTGTTAACATATCCTGTATCTAAGGGATTATTAAAATCTTCGTCGTATATATAGTATTTACCGGAAGAACCGAAATTACGGTAACCTTCCGTTACTACAACCTCATCGACAAAATCAGAGTCGATGTCACCCGCCGCAGTATTAAGCCACATATTAGAATATGATGACGGTTTTGTGTAGGACATTGTATATAATACGCTGAAGTTTGAACCGGCTTTCTTTATTATATAAACATTGTCAATAAACGTTACCAGGACTTCCTCGATTACATCACCGTCAATGTCTCCTGTTGTAATGTCGACTTTGTTTATCAGGTATGGATTATCGCCGATGACTACATTATCATTTATGGTAAACTCAAACTTCTGATAATCAGTGCTTTTGTCGTCTATTACTCTAAGGTTAAGCGTATCGTCATTGGTGTTATATACCACGATAGCAACTTCATCGAACCCGTCGCCGTCCAAATCACCATGGTCACAACGGGTTGGTAACAATGCCCAAGTGTCATCGCCTGTCCAGTCATCTAACATGCTATCTAATTCATCGCTGTCCTCATAAAGTCCTTGATAAATATCATTAATATAGTATCCCACTTGATATATCTCTCTACGTGGATTAAATACACCGATTTTCTTCTTCAGCGGGTTATATCCCTCCGGTAACGGATCGCCGTCCGGGTCTGTTAAATCACTAATTCCATCTACATCGATTCCCAATTCTCTAAGCATATTGTTATGTTCTTCATTTGGTGTTAGTTTCGGATTGCAATATAACATAAGAGATATTATAAGTATTATACTTATTAATAAAAATAGCTTTTTCATAAGTCTACAGCTCCTCTCTAAATTAGTCTTTATTTTAATAAGGTTTCTTTACGTTTTTCGGGTTGTTAAACAGCCAATAATCCCTATTGAAAATTAACTCGATTCAAACACTATATGTAAAACTAAAGAACATTAATTTTTTAAAAACGCTCTTTAGTTAAATGTTGTGGAATTTCTAAACCCGACCCCCTAAATCC
>CAYUUC010000273.1:0-4977 GCA_964447635.1 uncultured Spirochaetia bacterium | reverse complement strand
TATACTCGTCTATAACTTCTTCTAGCTTACGTATTCTTTCTTCATAATGTATAATGGTTTCTTCATCTTTAACAATGCTTTGTTCATCAATCATGGTTTCTATGCTTTTTTCTTCCAATTTATCTTTTAGCTCTTTAATATCTTCTTCTAATTTATTAATAATTTGATTTTTATCATTTAATCTATCTTCTAAATTTTTTGTTTGTTTTTCATATTCATCTTCTGTTGGAATTTCATCTTCATTTCCCTTAATTTTTTCCATTAAAGTTGAAATCTCTTTATCTCTTTCTCTAACTTGTTCTTCCATTCTTGTTAGCGAAGATTGTAGTTCATATTTATCTTGTTCTAGTTGAGATATTTTTTCATGGTTTTCCTCGATTATTTTATTTACCTCATTTTCATCTTTTTTCTCTGTCTTTTCTTCTTCTAAACGATTATTAAGGTTATCAATTTTATCTTCTAAACCATTGATAATCTTTTCCAATTTTTGTTTTTCTTCTATTTCTTTTTCTAAATCTTTTTTCACAGTATTTAATATATCCTGGTCATATTGTATTTCTTCTTTTGTTGATACTTCCTTTAGTTTTTCATTTTCATTCATTAATATCTGATTTTTTTGGTTTAGTTCCACAATTTCATTTTCCAGCTTTTCAATTAACTCATCTTGCTCTTTAATATAGTTGTTATATATAGAAAACATATTTATTACACCTGCTCATATTTATAAATTATTGATATACATATATAATAATTCGACAGAATGATAAAAAGATTATATTTTTTTTATCATATTAGATTAACATTTAATGGATTTATAAAATCTTTTTTTTTACAAAGACCTATTTTCTATATAAAAATATAAACAAAATCGTTAATAATTACTATGTGAAAAAAGATTGACTTTTTAATCTTTAATTCTTATTTTATGTAATACTATTTGGATGATAGGATAAGAAAAGAAAAGGAGTAAACATGAATGAGATTAATAAAATATGTAATTATTATTATAATATTAGTATTATTAAGCTGTACTAGTCTATATAATGTTCAGAGAACAGAATGTTCAATGGAAAACTCTCCCTCACTTGCTTTAGTCCTTATTTATGAAAGCGATGTATTTAATACAGACTCTCCCTCAGGATATACCAACGAAAGATTAAGAGAAATACTCGATGAACTTGAGAGATTAGGATTCGATGTAATAAATATAAATCCCCTACTAAATGACGAAATTAAATATATAATTAACTCTACTATTAGACATGAAAAAAGAGTAAATCTTATATCAGGTGTATTAAAAGGGAATTACGATTATTTTCTGTATATAAATATTAGGAATTCTTATACAACAATAACCAATACAGATGATTATAAAATAGATATAGCAGCAAGATTTAAGCTGTTAAATACCAGTAAAAAAGAAGAGACAAACGATAATAATATAGATGAAGAATTATTTTATGATGTACATGATATAAAAACATCTCAAATGGAAGCTAGAAACATGGGAAGGAATGATTTAAAAAGAAAATCCCTTGAACAGTATATTGATTTTATTCTAAATTTTGTTAATAATTATGTAAAGACAATAAGGAATTACGAGTATGCTTTAGAAGGGAAAGACCCGATATGTCTTAATTTAAATTATATTGCTAATTTAATTTAAATTAGTATATTATAATTTATTTTATAATTTTTCATTGGTCAAGAAAATTTAAGGAGGAAATTTGAATGTTTAACAAAAAAGCTATTTTTATATTAATGGTAGCCACATTATTAGTATTAGTATGTGGAACTACTGCAATAGCTCAGGATACTACTTTCAGCGGATCATCTGAATTTAGTCTTGGTATAGAAGCAGGATATATTTTAAATGGTGAAGATGATGCTACTAACTTCAATTGGGGCATTCATTCAAGCTTTGACCCCAAAGCAAGTATATTCTTTGACTTTTTTGCTTATACAGGCGATGATCAAGGATATGGGGCTGTAGAAGCAGGTTTCGAATTCCAAGTTCATGAATTAGGTGTAAAAGAAGGTTACGCTAGATTTTATGACTTCTTAGGTATCGATAATCATGTTGAATTCAATTATGATTACGATTTCGATGATTTAGAAGGAAACCTCGAACTAGTTGGTATGATTGGTCAAGATATGATGACCATCATTTTCGGTATTAAAGACTGGCTAAACGAGGGTATCATTGACAGTGGTGGAAATTTAAATGTAGACCCAGGTCAATCCTTTGATTACGCAAAAAGCCAAATTTTTGGTGGAGTAAAGAATTTCAATGTTGGGGAAATACTTAACATAGGTGCTCAATTAAAGCTAGAATTCTTTAACACAATGGGTGTAGATTTAGGTGATTTCTTCGATGAAACAGATGCTTTCGATTCTAATTATAGATGGAAAATCATCTTTGATTTAGACCTTGGATTCACTGTTCCTGGAGAAGTTGGTACAGTAGATTTCGGTTATGAATTTGGCTATAATGAAGCCAGTGTTTTATCTAACAATGTTGACCTAGATGTACTGATAGACGGTATAATGGAAAACATGGAAATTAGATTTGCTCTGGAAGCTGATTTTAAGAATGCTGGTGGAAAAACAATTAATTATGGTGAAGATACAGCAATAATAGACTCAGCTGATTTAACATTTGGTAAACTTCCCATTCAATTTATGGCATCTTATACTTTAGATATGGGTATATTAATAACTCCAAGTGTTTATGTCTATGCTGATATTTCACCATTACTAAATGAAACAGAAGATGACCCTCTACCTGATGAATATATATTCCCACTGTATGCTAAACTTACAGTAGAATTAGGTTTAGGTGGTGATGGATTATTTACTGTTCCATTTTATATTGCTTTAACTAGTGTTCCTCTAAATGAAGACTACAGTTTCAATTTCGATGATGTATCTGATGAAAGCAATCCTCCAGCATCCGATGAATTATTAAGATTACTATTTGGAATCGGTGTAGATATAAAGTTCTAATGAGGAAAATAGAAAATCTTAATACAAGGAGGAATAAATTGTTTTTTAAAAAAGAGGAGGATTGGAATGTTTAATAACAAAAAAGTATTAATACTTTTATTAGTTTTATTGTTTGCCTTAATCGGAGCCTCCAATGTTTTCGCACAAGAAGAGGCGGATTTTGGCGCTGTCTTCGGATTTCAAATGGGATTAGAAGCAGGTTTAGTATTAAATGGAGAGGAAGATGACCAAGTATTTAATTTTGGAATAATCTCCAGAGCTTTTCAAGACCAATTTGGTTTTCCGAAAGAATCATTATATTTGTTTCTATATTTTAACATTTATGATGGCGACTTCGATACAGGTGAAGGAGCTATCGTAGGTTATACATGGTTCAATGTTCAAAGAGGTCTAGCAAATAGTCACCCTATGGGACCATATGTTCCAGCACTATTTGTATTCTTTGATTTCTTTGGGTCTGGAAATAATCTATTTATTTATTTCGCTGAACCATATGTGAAAGAACGCCCCGGTGGAATTTATGCTCATTCAGGGTATTTTTATGCCATAGCTGAATTCGATTTGGGTATGGGTTACTTTGATTTCTTGGTTATTGATTATCAAAATGATGGTATCAATGAATCACCGGGAAATGACTTCTTTACTGATCCAAGAGACCTACCATCTGAGTATTCTCCAGCTACTTGTTCTACCACTTTTTATATAGCTGGATTATATGACCTTGATTTTTCACCATTAACTTTGGATTTTGATATAGGATTTACTCATAATAAGAGTTTATTCTTAAATGTAGATGAAGATATTAATGGTGGTTATTTCAGCCCATCATATGGTGGTTTTACTGATGATGAAATAGCTTTTTATCGAGGAAGGTATGAAATTGGTGTCTCATTTGCTGTTACATATACCATAGAGAATATAGGATCATTTTCTTTTGAACCTAATATAAATTATAAATTCGGTGTAAATTATTACGATGCATCATTAGAGCTTAATGCTTTAATTGACCAATTTAGTGAAGACATTATGTTGGAATTTGGTGTAATTTGGACCGCAGTATATAGAGATTGGGGATATATTGAAGGTGAAACTGAAACTTTACAAGTTCAATATCTACCATTCAGGTCCAAGAGATTTGAAATTAGTCTAGATGCTTCATACCGCTTGGATATGGGTATAGGTGTTACTCCTAATTTGAGCATTCTGGTTGATCTTGCTGATTTGCAACTTTTCAATGTTGACCCTGAACCATGGGATTGGCAATCAATCAATCCAGACCCTCATAATTATGAAGATATAAGAATACCATATTCATTTAAACTTGGTGTAGACCTAGGTGTAGGTGGTGGTGGAGTTATTCTCGTACCTGTATATATTAGATTAACTAATATACCTACACAAAAATGGTATGAATGGTTAGATGCTCCATATAACAATCAACTTAGAGAAATTCAAGGCTCTATAGATCTAATGAAACTTTTCTTCGGTGTTGGAATTCAATGTGAATTCTAAAACCTAATTTTATTTATAAATAAATCAAAGGCTACCTCTTTTTATAGGTAGCCTTTATCATTTAAAACGATGAAAAAGGTTATATAAAAATGGCTGGATTATATATTCATATACCATTTTGTACTAAAAAATGCAACTATTGCGATTTTTATTCGATCCCTACCAATGATATTAACCTAATTGAAGAAGTAGTATCAGCTATTATTAAAGAAATGAGTTATAATAATTCAAAAATATATAATAAACAGATTGATACAATATATATTGGTGGTGGTACACCTAACTATTTACCAATAAAGCAGTTAGATAGATTATTATCTTATATCAATGATAATATTAATATGAATTATTTAAAAGAATTCACTATTGAATGTAATCCTGAATTCATAGATGAGGATAAGGTAAAACTTTTTATAAACAAAGCTATCAATAGAATTTCTATGGGTATACAAAGTTTTG
>CAYUUC010000272.1:944-4977 GCA_964447635.1 uncultured Spirochaetia bacterium | reverse complement strand
CCTCGGATTGAAGGAATTCATTAGTTTAATTTCTTCTTCAGTATAGTTATCAATATTACTTGTTACTGGCGGTTCCGCTCCGAAACCATACCAATTACCAATATCTTCAGGGTCTCCCTTTTCATCAGGATTATGGTTAAATATCATAGACATATCACCTTCGTTAACATCATATATGGTTCCGTTGGAATCAATGCTTAGCATATTGATATTAGGACCAGCTCCAGTAGCAGAGCAATCAGTACAATCATTAACCGGGTCATAAACTACAGCACCTGGTTTCAGTGTGGATATACTTTCTAATGGAGCTTTAACATCCACTGCTACAGACAGTCTGCCATCATAAGTAGGGTTAATCATATTGTCTATCGCCCAATCGATTAATAGTTCTTCAAAGTTGGCCGCTCCTGTAGCTGTTATCACATTATTAACCGTGCCGGTTGTTTGGTCGATGATGTCATCGTAAAGGTCCTCTCCATAGTTTTGGCTTATCCACTGAACGAACAGATAGGATAAAGCATAGTTTGGAATTGCGTTAGCTGGTTCCCAAACCAGTAAAGCACTATCTCCATGTCGGATATCTTCGCTGTCATTGAAGTTATTAACTCTTTCCTCGACCATTCCTGCGCCATAGATTAGATGTTCTGCAGCCATAGCCAATCCCTCATCCAGCCATACTTCCATCGGGTTTTCGTTCTCGTTAGAAAGCTGAACTGACTGGTTGATTACATGCTGGAATTCATGTGCCATTGAAGATTTAATCTTATCCTCGTTAAAGAAAGCACTTGTAACATCGATATAGAAGTATTCACCATCATTACCTTCTAATTTCAGATCGAATGTATCATCCATATCATCACTGTTTACAAAACCGCGAATCTCGACATTATCAACATAATATTCAATATCGTACATAACGATATTAACCTTGCCATTACTATCTACATCGCTTTCTAGTGGTCCGAATGTAGTGGTCATTGTGGGATAGATTACAGTATCAAACTCGGTAGCAAATGTATCAACCTGGGATACATTAAGCAGAGAGAGTGAGTCCTCTAGCATCATAAAGTTAGCATAGGTCGATTCTTTAACTGTACATACAGGTATATCCTCATCAATAGAATCTGTTGACCAGTTATATAGGTTTATGGTTGTACTTGTGCCTTCTATACATGTAACCGGTTCTCCAAAAGGAATACAACTAAAGATCAATAAAATTGTTATTGCTGTCACTAACATAATAATTAAATTTTTCATTTTATTACTCCTGATTTATGGTTTTATAGCAGATTTCTGCATAACCATCCTTTATAATATATTATAAACACTTTTTTTAGATTTTCTAACAGATGTTGTTAATTTTTATTAAGAATAAAACCAAAAAGGTGCCTACTGTGAAATTTTTGTTGATATAAGTCTGATCTTTTATTAAGAGACCCCATTCTACCTTTCCCCTCATAGGGGAAAGAATTAGTAAAAGTGTGAGTAGAAGAGGTTAAGAGATAAGTTCTTTAAGTCCTCCCTATGACATCTTCGGAGAAGATGAGAGGATATTAGGAGGGTCTCTTTTAAAACCATAAATTTCACAGAAGGAAAAGGTTAACTTATTAAAATTGATAAAATAGAATTCAAATCAAATATAAAGGATATATCTTATAGATACGGATTTGATGTATTTGGTGTTGCTAAAGCCCTCCCTCATAAAGACATTGAGCATTACAATAGATGGGTAGACAGCGGTTTTCACGGTTCTATGAGCTACCTCAAAAGACATGCTCCTCTTAAAGCTGATCCAAATAACATCATAAACGGGGTAAAGTCTATATTGTGCTTCGGAGCTGTGTATAACCCAGATGCCCCCTATTCCGTCAATGAGAAAGACCCAGACAGACTCTTTATAAGCAGATATGCCTTGAACTGTGATTACCATAATATATTAAGGAAAAAGCTCTATCACATCATGTATGAAGTAAAAACTAAATTCAAATTAGACTTCAATTTCCGTATCTGTATAGACTCAGCCCCCCTTCTTGAAAGGTCATACTCTGTTGATGCGGGATTAGGATGGATTGGTAAGAATGGTTGCCTTATCAATAAGGAATTAGGTTCGTTCATCTTCCTATCCGAGGTTTTAATCGATGTGAGTATCCCTGCTGATAAACCCTATGAAAGTAATTATTGCGGGAACTGCCGTCGGTGCATCGATGCTTGTCCAACAGGGGCTATTATTAACGATGGAGTAATTGATGCGACCAAGTGCATATCATACCTAACAATTGAAAATAAGGTAGAAATCCCTCCAGAGATGATTGATAAGGCTAATGGCTTCATCTTCGGTTGTGATGTATGTCAGGAGGTCTGTCCATATAACCGAGAAGCCCCCCTAACCCGTATTGATGAGTTTAAACCCCGACCTGAAATTGCCAATATGGACCGATTAGACTATGAAACGATGGATAAAGATAACTTCATCCGCATTTTTAGAAAGAATCCTGTTAAGAGGACAGGTTTTGAAGGATTAAAGAGAAATATCCGCTGGAATTCGAATAAAATTTAAACAAAATTCATCCTTATTTTGTGTTTTCTTAACAATATTTAGTACTTTATATGTAACACAGTGATTATGAATAAAAGGAGATTATATTTAAATGAAAACTAAATCTAAATGGGTAAATGGTAAACAAAGCGTTATTACAAATGAAAGGGGACATAGTGCTGTAACAGATTTACCGGAAGCTAAGAAAGGGACTAACTCTTCTTATACAGCGATTGAAATGACTCTTATGTCTTTGGCTGCTTGTATTACAACCATATACTCAGTAATATCTGAAAATAAAAAGTCCAGTCTATATGATATGGAAGTAGAGGTAGAAGCTGAACAAGATAAAGAAACAATAAACTCGGTTAATATGACCGTAGAAATACTCACCGATTCTACAAGAGAGCAAGCTACCAAGATATTCGAGCAAACACTACAAGCTTGTCCCGTTGGAATATTATTTAAAAGGGCTGGAGTAGATTTAGATTACTCTCTACAGATACACAATCCTTAACCCATATAAAATTAACTATTATTTATAAGACCCCCTTAAAAAAGTTACAACCTTGTTATACTTATTAATTAAATTACAGTCCCAGATTATATTAACCAAAACGAGTTAATAAATATGAAAACTAAAATTGTCATTATCACCGTTGCTTTAATAATAACCTTAACAATCCCGATTGTAACATATTCCCAGGAATACTATATTGGAATTAATAGTGGTTTGGGTTTTTCTGAAACTAAGATTCTATATGGAGCGAGTATCAATATAGATTTATACACTTCTGAAAACTTTGGTTTAGGTTTCTATATAGGTTTTTATAAGATAGGCACAGAATGGGCTAACTATGATATAGTAATGCCATTCTTGATATACTTCAAACCTCGCATCACCTTAAAATCTAATCCTAACATTAATATCCCGATATTATTCGGTATTGGCATTAATCGAAATTCGATATACAGTGACATGATAGACTATAGTGCAACCCTCATCGGTTCAGGTATTCATTGGAAAGTGAGTGAGAATCTTGGTATCAAAGCAATATTAACGATAGATATCCTACCAGTTTTTATGACTAAGTTGGAGCTAGGCGGTTTCTTTTATGTAGAAACATATCCGGATGATTCGTCTAAAAATGAATACAAAAAGAAATCCTTAGAGATAAATATAGGATTATATACATCTCACTTTTACGGTACACCTTTTAAAAAGTATGCTTATTTATTTTCTTTCGGAGGACAATTTGGGATATCATATATATTCTTTAGCTTTTTTGGTTTGGGTATTCAAGTATCTTACATTGATTTTTACATTAATGATATAAGTAGTTTATATTCAATAAAAGCAAATATATTTTTAGAGACAGATATTGTCAATGATTTTAGTATCCAAATTAAGGGGGGAGTAGGTTTATTAAATATACATGGATTTTTTTCAGAAAATAGATTTATAATAGATATAGGCTTAGGATTGCAATATAAGAT
>CAYUUC010000272.1:0-934 GCA_964447635.1 uncultured Spirochaetia bacterium | reverse complement strand
TTTTTCTCTATTTATACGATATTTGGTTATAGTTATAATCCAGATTTAATTATAGAATTTAAATGTGAAACAGGTTTCATCATTCTCTTATTATAATATTCTATATGATAATGACTGTAGACCTTTCACCAGCATTTTTCTCAATTGGAAAAGAAGGCAAAAAATATGACAAAAATTAAGTTAGAAACATTAATAATTATTATAGTAATATTTATTATAAGTGTCTTGTTATTGGTTAATTGCCAACCAAACCCTTTCTTATCGGATGAAGGAAGCGATATATGGAAATCGACACTTTGGAAAGAGAAAAACAGACTGGACTGTATAACTGGTGATTTATTTAATCCTATTGATAGAATAATAGTTAGGTTCTTATACAATGGTGAATTCGTCGCCTACTATGGAGGAGAAGAAGATACTAATCAAGATTTATCCGGTACATATTATTATGATATGGACACATATTCATTTAGAATTGAGATCAATTATCATGGTGGAGATTATCCTGAAAGCACTTTTATAGATAAAATGGGGAGTTTTGAAATCATTGATAAAAACAACATTCTATTAAAAGATATCTTCTTTGGTGGAGAGGATTCCGGATGCGGTCATCTTTTAGAAATGAAAACAACTGAATACAATTAATCAATCTTTCATATTCATATTATCCTACTCATTAAAAAAAACAATTATTATACTTATACACAAAAGACCATATATTGTGTACAAATGAAATAGACTGTCAATAATATTTAATTAAGATATTTATAAAATAACATATAAACCTATCGTAAAAAGGGAGATTAAACCCAATGTTAATATTAGGAATGAATACAATAGATAGTATGATGACTTTATCTTTAATGGAAGATAGACAGATATTATCAGGGCTATATGTTAATGAGAAGAAGAAAACCGCTGCCATGCTAATCCC
>CAYUUC010000271.1:0-5005 GCA_964447635.1 uncultured Spirochaetia bacterium | reverse complement strand
CGGTAAATATATGATTTTTTTTATTTTTTTTAATGGGTTTGATTTATAAAATACTGATTTATTTATTATCCAATTTTAACAAAGGCTTTGGGTTCGTATATATTAAAAGTAAATGTCTCTACTAAGAATAACTTGATTTTTTCATTAGTATAAGAATCATAACCGATAGAATAATCAATTCCTAAGGTTAGTTCAAAATCTCCACCACGCATAGAAGCTACATATGCATTATCGATGACTCGACTTACAATGATTTTAACTCCTAATATATCTTCTATATGTTTCTCTAGGGGATATGTCAATCTTGTACTAACAAGGCTTTTCCATTGTTCTGGGGAAACTATTAAAGCATATGGTCCTTCTACTGATGCATTTGCCATCATATTTATAGATTGTGGAACAACTGATAGATATTCCTTAGGATCTTCTGGTAAATCCATTTTAAGTTCAGCAGTATTATCGAAACCTTTAACACTAGCTTCTTCAAATCCATGATATATAATGTCCTCTTCAAATTTTGCAGAATTTATTGCTGCTTCTTCCAAAGAATCTAAATCAGGGTCTTTACAACCTCTTGAAATATTATCCATTTCCCATTTATCAACTTCAAATTGAACTCTAGTCTCGATTAAAGGATTTATCTTTCTTATTCCATATTTCAAGCCTTCTGGACCTACTTTTTGTGGTATATGAAGTCTACCTAAAGAAATAGCTGAAAAATCCCATCCTTTAGGTCCAACTATATCTACAAATTTTCTTGCTGATAAATAACTTTTTAATACCTGTTTAGCATATTCATTAATTTCATCCCATGCACCATCAGATAATGGAGCTAATGATTTTTTTAAATAATCCATACTATTTTCTCCTTTTTAATTTAAAAAATTAATCTATATTTCCTATCCCTAAATCATCACTTAGATTGTTATCTTCATCTTCTTCTTCACCTTCTTCAATATCCACGATTGATTTAGTAGTGAAAAGATAAGTTTTTAAAACCTCATCCCATGTTTCCATATTCCTTCTCAACCATTCCATATTCATAACAGCATGTTCTATCTCTTCATCTCTATTATGAATCAAAACTTTTTTTAGTTCGGTATCAGAACATGTTGCTTGTCTCTGATGGTACCAATCTATTGCTTCAATTTCTTCTTTTAAGCTAATCAAGGCTCTAATTATATCCCTATCTTTATCTGGTAACTCTCCTATTGGTTCGTGATATTGTCCCATATATTTCTCCTTAAATAATCTAATATTTTTTCAAAGTGTAACAATTACATAATAATAAATAATTAAATATATTGTAAAGTGGAAAGGTAACTTATGGTTATAATTAATACTAATCATTGAATATATATTGTTTAATATAATTCCTGGATTTCTGGTACATAATCAAAATGATTAGAATTATTAAATTCTTCATAAGATGAGTTTTCGATTAACTGAATGAGATTCTTAAGGTCTGAATTTTGGTTTGATAATGTGTTTAACTTTTCCCAATCTATAGTATCCTTGTGAAAGGCTGGGAAAGTAATATTAGTAAAATCAGGATTAAATAAATCTATATTAATAATACCATTATTAAACTTTGAATTAAGTTTATGCAATTCCCTCATCACATCATCATCGTCCATGTTTAAATTAACAACAGCTATATAACCTTCATGAGCCCAATCCGATGTAGCTAAGGAATTGAAGTAATATTTCCTTAAATTATCATAATCTAAGGATTTAGCTATCTCAAAGGAATAAATGCTTATTTTGTGTTCATCGATAAGTTTCTTTATGTCATTACCTTTTTGAATATTCTTATCATTAATTTTTATACCAACCATATTAGGATGTAACCATTTACTATATTTCCTTGCTGTGGATTTTCCATAAAAAAGTGTTTTACTTTTCAAATTCCACTTATTATGATTAAAATAGGTTAAATATGAATGGAGTTTTTTATCTGAAATATCTTGATTTTTAACTACAGTATTCTTTTTCAGATCTAAATCGGTAAGATATTCTGATAGAATTTTTTTTAGAATAAATCTGGTAGGTTTTGAACCTATTTTTTTAAATATGGAATTCGGATTATTGTTTACTTCTGTATATAATTCTTCTATCATTTTACTATTGCTTTGTTTTTCGATTTCTAAATCTTGTATATAACCCTTATTCTCAGCACACTCTAATATTTCCATATAACTAAGAGGTACTTTTTTTTCTTCTAAAATTTTCTTGGCTATTTCTAAAAATGACTTTTTTATCATAATATTTATCCATATATTTCACGATATAAATTGCTAATTAAATAATTAATAAAAATAAGATGTTTATTAAATTCCCTTTATTATAAGGTAATAAAAAAACCAAAATTTTGCATAAATACTAAATGCATATAAAATCCTATTTCTAGGATATCTAATAATGCAGATTAAACCGAATTTTATAAATAAAATACACTAAAATAATCTCTATAATATAGATTAAACTTGATATTATAATAAATATATCTTATTCTTATTATAAGATTTTATTTGGAGGATAAAGTGATAACTATGAAGAAATTAATCCTTTATATATTAATAATAGTTTGTTTTATTGGTTTAAATGGTTTATTGTTAGCTCAAAATGGTGAAGATAACACCAATAACAATGGAAATCAAGAAGATACTAACAATAATGATGATAATGAAATTAGAAGAACCGAAGAAGAAGAATTGCAGGATGAGGAAACCATTGAAGATATTGATGAAGAAATCTATAATATCCTTAATTTAGTAGGAACTAGAAATTATGAATATTTCTATGATATTCCAGGTTATCTTAATAATGCAATATCAAATGCTGGACATTCTGGTCCTGATGCTGCTAAAGAGCTTTTCAGATATATAAGTCGAGAAGATATGAAAAGTATTGTAAAATTAATCAACCAAGGTATACAAAAAGTTCATGAAGAAAGTATTGAAATGGAAGATGCAGAAGCTATAACAGATGAAGATGATGATGAAGAAATTAGAAGACAGGAAGAAGATCAAATAGATGACGAAACCAGAAGACAGGAAGAAGACGAAATTGAAGAAGAAGCTTTCGATACCGAAGAAGATGTTCAGGAAGTCTATAGCCCAGGTCCATTAGATGAATACTTAGACAAGGATGAAAATATTACTGTTAATAGATATTCAGAAGAAGATGAAAAATCCAAAGTAAAATACTTAGTAGATAGACAAACAACAGAATTTTCTGAAGATTTATCCAGTGATAGAATTCATGAAATTATGTTCTTGATTCAACTTACAGGAGTAAATTACAATAAAGAAGGATTCCCAATTAGAAATAATAAAGGAACCTATACCAGCTTAGTACAAACTGAATGGATGAAAAAGAATGATATATATAAGATTAATGTCGATTACCTAACAGAATCCCTACTAAAAGGTTTATTTAATAAAGACCCTGTAGTAAGATTGGAATGTATTAGAATATTGCAAGTTATGGGACCACATCCTATGATGTTAGAAGATGTGTTAAAAGCCAGTGGTAGAGAAGTAAATCTTGAGCTAAGCAAGGAGCAATTAGATAAAGAAAGTAGTGGTGAAACAGTAGGTAATATTGATAGAGCTTTTTATCTAAAAAGATCAAGAGTGCTAAACAATAAATATAAATATCTGGATTTGGATAACGAAGAAAAAATTGCAGTTCCATTTATGGAAATTAGAGAATTCCTATCAGAAATCACCAGAGTGGATATTGTATATATCGTTGAAAGAAAAGAAGATACAGCTAGAATGGATAAAATTTCTCAATATACCATGAATAGTCTAACTGAGGATATAACCGATTATCTGGACACTGAAACACAAGAAGAAGATGACCCAACCGTAAGAAGAGAAGAAGAAGATAAAAAGATACCACTTGATATTTACTTAGAAGGTAATAGTGCTTTTAAGATATATGGAGCAACATCATTAATTAGTTTTAACGAAGTAAATTATAACGAAATTGAGGATATTGCTTTAACTGATGAAGAAAAATATCAAATAACTAAGTCTTTTATAAAAGGACTAAGTAACCGTAATTATGCTATTAGAATACAGATAGCAGATTTTCTTAAAAGACTATATCATTCAGAAGTCTCTGATAATGAAATTAAACATATGATACTTATAGCTTGTATAGATTCAAAAGAAATGAGAGAAGCATTATATGAAGAGATTTATGAATTAATCACATCAAAAAGAAATAGACTAAATGATTTATTAACACAAGAAGAAATAGAAAAGCTTAGAAGCTATGGGATTATAGAACCAAATCTTTAATATCCTAAAATCCTATTTTTTAGCTCCTTATATCTATTATCAAAAATATCTTTATGTTGTGGTAATTCCTTCATTCCTTCTTCAATTATATTCAAAGCATTTTCATATTCACCTAAAGTTTCATAAATTTCAGAAGGTTTTACATATTTTTCCCATCTGTCTTTAGAATAAAAATCACAAGTTTCTAAATATTTATCATAATTATTAAATTTTCTATAAACTTTTAATAATAACTCCACCACTTTATTTTGATTATATGTAGATAGATTTCCACTTTCAATAAGGTTATTAAGTATATTAATCACATAATTTTTATCATTATCATTATTAATATTATAAATTATTAGTTTGGATATCTCATCAGTAAAACCTAAGTCTTCATCTATATATAATTTTATACTTTGATTAAAGAAATCTTCTTTGTTTATTTCTTCAGAATTCTTTACTGATTCAGAGAAATATCTAATAAACTCATATACAACATCACTTAGTCTTCCTAATTCATCATCAACATGGGATAAATATTTTAAAACATGGTCTAACAATGCTTTATAGAAACAAGCTGCTTCGTAAAATTTTCGGTTTTTGAACAATGTGAATGCATCTTCTCTTATTTTCTTAATTTCTTCAACAACTTTATCTAAATCACTATATGTTATAGGGCTTGACCCAAAGACTTTGTTTAATCTCTC
>CAYUUC010000270.1:0-5030 GCA_964447635.1 uncultured Spirochaetia bacterium | reverse complement strand
TATTAAAATGCAATATTCTATATATTGTTGAGATTTTTTGGATTTTGGAAAATTTGTGTAGGGTATGATGTGTTTTTTATTCGAGGTTTATTTGGTATGCTGGTTCTGTATTTCACTATAACATAGATTATCAACCATTTCTATAGTTTTATCTTTATTTATTTCGTTTTGGGTTTCATATATATAAAATATAGCAAATTCTTTAGCATCTTAAAAAGATATTTTGTTAATATCACCACCGGATATAAAATTACCAATAATCTCTATTATCTTTTTACTTCATAGTGGATATGTTTATTAACTTCATAGCCAGCATATATTCAATCCTATCCTTGATATCATCATCTTTCTTATTAAGGTCAATGCTATAAGTATGAAACATAGGTGTATACTTGCTCAAGGTTGGTGTCAGATTGTCAAAGTATATGTAAAAAACGTTACCATATTTCCAGTAATTACTTTTTTATAGATTGTCGATATCCCTCAATCCCCAACATAAGAAGTAACCTTATGCGAGCAGTTCGGGCATTTGCCATCCTGCAAGCGGTTATCCACCCTACCGAAGCCGGGACGGATAATCAGCACCTCTCCGCATTCCGGACAGTATGTGTTCGAGCCGTTATCGGTCAAAACATTTCCCAGATAGACATACATAAGCCCGTTATCCTTAGCGATGCTGAAAGCCCGGTTCAGAGTGCGAAGAGGTGTCCTTTGTTTGTCCTTCATCTGGAATGATGGATGGAAGGCGGTGAAGTGTATTGGTGTGTCATCTCCAAGGTTCGATGCTATCCATCTGGTAAGGTCGTTCAGCTGGTCATCATCATCGTTGTAGTCCGGTATGATGTTGGTCACTATCTCAAGATGGACGCCTTTGCTCTTCGTGTTGACTGCGGCATCCAGCACCGGCTTAAAGGTATTCTTCTTGACAATCTCTCTGTAGAATCTATCCGAGAAGCCCTTTATATCCAGGGAGTAAGCATCGAGATAGGGGATGAGCATGTTCAACGGCTCTTCATGTATCCAGCCTGCGGTTACGAAGACGGTATACAGACCCTCCTCTTTAGCCAGCTTCATCGTCTCCAGAGCATACTCGAACCATATCGACGGTTCGTTGTAAGTGAAGGCAATACCCGGGCTGTTGTTCTCCTTCGCCGATTTGACCAAGCCTTTAGCGGACATCTCTTGGGTGAGGTTGGCACTGGTTATGCCATCGGTATGAGCTATCTGCCAATTCTGACAATGCTTACACCTCATATTACATCCCAGCGTCCCTACCGACATGACATATGAACCGGGATGGAAGTGGTATAATGGTTTCTTCTCTATCGGGTCGACATTCATCGCAGACAGCTTACCGTAGACGAGGGAATACAACTCGCCCTTTATGTTCTGCCTGACTCCGCAAAAGCCGATGCCGTCCTGTTTTATGGTACAGTCGTTAGGACAAAGGGTGCATAAGACTTTGTCATCGCCCTTCTTCTCGTAAAACATTGCTTTTTTCATATTAGTTCACTCCTCATGGTTTGCTATAGGATAAACTCCTATCATATATAAAGTTAATCATGATGCATGTTTATTCAAAGTAGAGGGTGTGCATCTAAATCATGAGTTTGATTAATCTGGTAATGCTGTTTTATCTATGGATATGGGGGATGACCTGCTACTACATTAGGCACAGGATTGGTTGATAAGCTATTCATACTTCATGACTACTGCTCGATAACCTTTTCCTGAATCCTTGTAACCAACATAAGGCACTGGTGAGCCGTCAGCATCATATACGAAAAGTGATAGATAACCAGCAGTCCCTTCAGATAAACCGGGTTTATTCACATAGACCCAGCCTACTCCATCGAACATCATCACAGAGGCTTTATCATCGTTACCCCAATCCTGATAGGCAACATAAGGAACAGGTATACCGCTGTCATCATACACGAATAGCGAAGTGAACTTTGCTGTTCCTGCTGAGAAGCCCGGACTTCCAACATTTACCCAATCAGACCCATCGTATGACATTACGGTAACTTTGCCATCACGGCTCTCATCTGTGAAAGAGAGGTATGGGACAGGCTCACCGCCATCATCATATACATAAAGCGATATATAACCTGCATCACCGTCCGAGAACTTATCATTACCAACATTGACCCAGCTAAGACCATTATACATCATCACTGTGGACTTACCATGACCGATACCTCCATCCTGTAAAGCGACGTAAGGAACAGGCTCCCCGCCATCATCATATACAAAGATGGATAGATTATCAGTAGAGCCAGAAAAACCAGCATCTCCTACATAGCTCCAATTTGAGCCGTTATACATCATAACACTCGCCTGCTGACCTTCCGCTCCGTCATCGAAAGCAACATAGGGGACAGGTGTACTGGCGTCATCGTATACATACAGCTCGAGATTACCGATAGTATCAGGTGAAAACTGTGCTGAGCCGACATTAACCCAGCTTGTGCCGTTGTACATCTTAACAGTGGTTTTCATGTCCCTTCGATCTATGTATGACACATAAGGGACAGGCTCTCCATTGTCATCATAGACGAAGACCTTTGTGTCGAAGACTTTCCCGTCGGAGAATGCTTGAGAACCGACATCGACCCAATCCGTACCGTCGTACATCCTCAAGTAAGCCTTTTCGGTGCTTTCTTCGCTATAAGTTAAGTATGGAACGGTTGTTCCAGCGTCATCGTAAACATATAAGTCAGTATAATGCACCTCGCCGTCTGAGACTTCATCGCCAACCATTTGCCATTCAAGAACCGGTGTACAACTAAAGCATGCCAAAGCAAAGCCGGAGAGTAGCATCAATATTAATATTTTTTTCATAAACTAATACCCCACTTTCAATAAATAAATTAAATATAAATTAAATATCTAAAATGTAACTATAACATATTCAACTATTTTCAATCTAAATTCGGAAAACCAAATTTCTGATAGATATTATCCCTATCAACAGTCGGATGCTGAAGGTCGAAGGTCATCTCAGGAACGATGTTCAGAACATAAGTCCGGAGCTCATCCGTCGATATAGTCTCATCTTCATCCTGATCCGCTTTGCCTGATTGGAAAGCATCGATGATGCCCTCGGTGAAAAAGCCGTTAGCGATGCTATCATCCTCATAAGAGAACTCGCTACCCTTGCTAGATGATACCACGATAGCACCGGACCGTCTAAGCATGTCATTATAGATGTATCGCTGTTTGTCGAAGAGGTACTCCCTTGTTTCTCGTTGCTGGTCCTGCTCATCCACTCTGTCATCAGCAGCATCATCGTCAACCTTCTTCAAGCCTTTGATTACGCCTCTCGACTTAATGCCTCTGTTCTCCGCATCCTCGAGGTAACCGGTTGCTGTCTCATCGTCCAGCTCGCCCGATCCGCATGTGTCCATCAAGAAGAGCTTGTTCCTCGGTGCCACACCCTGAAGCAGTCCTTCGATCAGGTCGAAGTCGGCACTTGTCCCGGAGATGTCGTCAAGGTCGCTGTCACTGGTTAGGTAGTAGTAGGTCGCTTCCACATCCTGCTCGTGTAAACCGTGACCGGCGATGAACAGCACGAATGTATCATCCACACTCGCATTGTCGAGGAAGCTCTTCGCACCGGTGATGCTCTCTTTGGTTACCTCATCATCAAGGTAGAGACGGGTATGCACCTTGTTGAAGCCGTTACCTTCCATCCTGCTGAACAAGTCGGCGAGGTCTTCGGCATCCTTCGCAGCATAGCCCAGATCGTTGATGTCAGGATCAGCATACTCCGACACGCCAAAGCCAAGGTAGTAGAGGTCTCCGGTTACCGACTCTTCATAATCGGCGAAGGTCAGAGCACGGAAGGACTCGGATGCCTTCTCGTTCATCACTGACACCTCGATCTTGTTCTCACCCGATGTCAGCTCTACTCGATGGTTGATTGAGGAATGCTGTCCATCGATGTCCTTTCCATACGCACCGAAGATAGGTACATCGTTCACATAGATGTTGTAGGAGCGGAGGTCATACTTGGTATCGTCCAACTCGATGTCCAGCTCTATGAACTTCCCATCCTGTTCAGCCGATACAATCTCAGCCGTTGGTACATGAAGCTCTGCAGAAAGATCCTCCTCTGTCAGTCCCAGCTTACGGAGACGCTTCAAGTACTGCCCATTCAGGTGATTGATGTAATCATCATCAGCAAGTCCCATCCTATCGAGGATGATATCGGGTCGGTTGTTGCGAACGGCGAACTGGTCTATGTTCCATACATCCATCCCTTTTAGCATTGCCACGAGTTCGCCACCGTCAGCGGAGGAGTCCCAGTATCCATCGTCTGTATAGATGAGCCATTCGTCACCGGCACTCATCATGACCATGGAGTCACCTGTTTCGATGTTCCATAAACGCATGGTTCTATCATAGCTTCCGGAGAGAGCATAATTACCATCGGGACTGAAAGATACACTATACACAGCACCCGAATACCCATCAAATGTTCTTTTTTCTTTACCGGTTACTATATCCCACAGCTTCATCGTATTATCATCATAGCTTCCGGAGAGAGCATAATTACCATCAGGACTGAAAGATACACTCCACACACCATACGAATGCCCATCAAATGTTCTTATTTCTTTGCCGGTGGATATATCCCACAGTTTCATCGTACCATCCAAGCTTCCGGAGAGAGCATAATTACCATCAGGACTGAAAGATATACTTCTCACCTCACCCGAATGTCCTTGCTGGACAACTAATTCCAGCGGGTATTCCGTCTGCTGTCCCTGCGATGCTCCCGTTGACGGTGTGGTAAATGATGCTGATGTTGTGAAGATTACGCATAGGATAGTGATAAGGATTATGGTTAGTTTTTTCATTTGGTTTTGTCTCCTTTAGTTTTTTAAGAGAATCCCCCTATATCCCCCTCGTCTTCATAGAAGACGTAGATAAGGGGGACTTGAATTTCATTATTATTCCCCCCTTCGATAAGGGTGGTTATGGGGGATTCTCCTGTTTCGATCTCATTTTAAATAATTGCAATG
>CAYUUC010000269.1:0-5116 GCA_964447635.1 uncultured Spirochaetia bacterium | reverse complement strand
ACTTATATTAATGATAACCATTATGTTATTATCCATGAATAAGAAAATTCAAAAGTAGTAAAATTGATTAAAATGAAAAAAATCTTTATTTATATTATTTATATATCCTTATTATTCTCTCTCTCCTCTTGTGAGGGAAAAAACGAAGGAGTCTTATTTAGCAGAAAGATTAATAATAATCTGTATGGTTTTACTAATCACTCATCTATAAAACAGTCCATATTAGATATCATACAAAATACCAAAACCATTAGAGTAGGTTATAGTAAAGAAATCAAACCTTTATTCTATATCGATGATGAATCTAATAAAGGTTATATCATTGATTTAGTCAAAGAAATAACGAAAGAATTAGTAGTATATTATGAATTTATTAAATCTACTGAAGAAGAACTGTTAAATTCTCTATTATTCAATAAAATCGATATTGCGATTTTTAGTAATCCTAATAGTATTGAAAGAGAATATATTATTGATTATTCGATCCCCTACCTTATGGGTGGAATAAAATTATTAACTTATAGCCCTGATGATATACAAAACCTTGATGATCTTACTGGTAAGACAATAAGCATACTAAGCAATTCTACATTCGAAGATAAAATAAGAGAACCATTGAATGATATTTATATATATAAAGTAGAAAATATTAACCAAATAGAAAATCTGCTTAAGGATAATGTAATAGAGGCTTATGCTGGAAAGACAGTAGATTTAATCCAAATTATGAACACTGCTAAAAATCCAGATAAATTAAACATCATTAACCATAAGATTAATGATATACCATATTCTTTTGGACTACCAGAAAATGATTCCAATTGGATGGATTATATTAACATAAAGATTTTAGATATTCACCAAAGTGGAAAGTTAAAAACTCTTTTTCAAAAGTATTTAGATAATAACAGTTTATACAGTTTACACATGGACTGGTCCTATACACCAATCTATAATGATAGGAATTAATGATGGATTATAGAAGCAAGATTAAAAAAAATGCCTTTATCTTGATAATCTCAATTTCGGTACTGATTTCATCTATCTATTCTATATTATATTATACCGATATCAGGGATATCTTGCTAAAAAACCTTATTGATAAATCACAAATATTCTCTGAGTATGTTACTAAAACCATATATACAACCTATCAAGATTTATATAAATATGGCTCCAACCAGGATAAACTAGCTTTTGAAGAATTGATATCCTTATACATAAACCGTAGAGATATAAACCTTGGTTCTATTATCATTACTGATGTACGAGGAAATGTTTTATATGATTCTAATCCTTATTCAAGAGAAGAACAATTAAACAAAGAACACATATACTCATCATTAAAGATAGAGTATTTGGATAAATCGACATTAAATGTAAGGAAAGTCAAAATCCAGGATAATGATTTTCTTCAGATAAACTCACCATATATAGACAGTAATGGTGAACAAACGCACTTCATAATCTTTCTGTATAACTTAAATCCATATATGGATAAAACCAAAACAAGTTTTTTGATGATTGTCTTATTAATTATGGGGTCTTTAATTTTAAGTATAATTCTATCTATTATTTATGGAAAATCTAGTGATACAGTTTTAACTCAACTCATAACTGAGAGAGACCTTTATAAACCAGAAAGTTTTCTTGATGAAGATGATTTTATAAAACTATATAAACAAGAGAAAAAATTGAAATATGAAAAGAGCAAAACTGATGAAATATTATATGATAGCATAGATAATACAGACTTTACCAATGCTAAAATCAATTATCTAATTAAGAAAGCTTCAGAATATTTTAAAGACAATAAGATACAAGAAGCATTGAAGATATACCATATGCTTTTTAATGAATTTCCCAACAATCCAAAAATACTAAACAATATCGGAGTGATTTATCTTAAGAAAGATAATCCCCAAAGAGCATTAAGGTATTTTAAGATAGTATCTAAATTGAATCCTGATTTTAAAGGAATTAAAGATAAAATTAAACTTGCTCAAAGTCTGATTAAAAACTCATAGGATAATTATTAAACGACCCATTGACTTTTACTTACCAAAAACTTATTTTTTACTAAAATAAAGTGTATTTTATAAAAAGCTAAAATCCTTCTTAATAACATAAAGGAGTTAATTAAAATAATGTCCAGTGATAAAGACCCGATTGAAGAGAAGAATCGGATTATTAACAATTTAGAAAACAAAATCAAATCCCTGGAAAGAATTATTAACTTTTATGAGAATAAAACCGGGATTCCAAGAGAATCTCTAAAAGAGATGAAAGATTATCCTGAAAAGAAAATTAATAAAACCAATTACAAGAAGATTAAAGAAGATATGGAATTTAATAAAAGATTATTGAAAGCTCAAGAAAGTATAGATAAACTATCAAGAGAAGAACTACTGGATTTGGAAAAGGAAATTGAAGCTAGAGAACAATTACAAGGGTTAACCGTAGAAGAGCTAAAAGATAAAGATAATATCATTAAAGCTTATGAAAACCTTCAAGAATTAACCAAAATGGAACTTTCCGATAGAGATAAAGAGATCAAGGCCCATAAAGCCGTTGAAGAATTAGCTCAAATGGAATTAATGGAAAAAGACAGAATAATAAAAGCTCATGAAGCTGTAGAAGAATTGGCTAAAAGAGAACTTATCGAAAAAGACCAAATAATAAAAGCTCATGAAGCCGTAGAAGAATTAGCTAAAAATGAACTAAAAGATAGAGATGATATTATTAAAGCTCATGAAGCGGTGGAACATCTGGCTAAATTGGAATTAATAGAAAAGGATAAGATTATAAGAGCTCATGAAGCTGTAGAAAATCTCGCTAGACTTGAATTAATAGAAAAAGACCAAATGCTTAAAAATAAAAAAAATGAAAATGAATAACCTTCCTATTTACCATTATTTTTTATCAATAATTTCTATATTATATTAAAATCAAATAACAACCATAAAGGATAGACATATGGAACAAATCAGAAAAAAATACTTCAATAAAACCATTTTTGAAAAATCTATCTCCGGTAGAAGGGCATGGAAACTGGATGAGTTAGATGTCCCTACCCAAGATGTTAATATAAATAAGTCCATTATAAGGGATGAACCTATCGGTCTTCCAGAAGTGTCGGAACTTCAGGTTATTAGACATTTTACTAGACTTAGTCAGAAGAACTTCTCTATTGATACCCATTTTTATCCTCTAGGTTCCTGTACAATGAAGTACAATTCGAGACTCAATGAAAAAATTGCTACCTTCGATGGATTTACCCAGGTACATCCATATCAAGATGAGGAAGACTTCCAGGGTTCCTTGGAGTGTTTGTATAATCTTGAAAGAGCATTATCTGAAATCACCGGACTACCATATGTATCATTACAACCCGTTGCCGGTGCTCAAGGGGAATTCGCTGGTATATCTATCATCCGGGAATACCTTAAAGATAAAGGGTTAAACCATAAGAATGAAATGTTAATCCCGGATAGCGCACACGGTACGAATCCAGCAAGTGCTAGTATGGCTGGTTATAAAGTGAAACAAGTTAAGTCCGGACCGGATGGTTGTGTCGATATAAGAGACCTAAAGAAAGTTATCAATGAGAATACAGCAGGGATAATGCTAACCAATCCTAATACTCTGGGTATCTTTGAGAAAGACATCAAAGAAATTGCCGATATCCTTCATAAACATAACGCACTGCTATACTATGATGGAGCTAACCTTAACGCCCTACTCGGAAATTCACGACCAGGAGACATGGGCTTTGATGTTGTTCATCTAAACCTACATAAAACTTTCTCTACTCCACATGGTGGTGGCGGACCTGGAGCTGGTCCAATCACTGTAAGTGAAAGACTTAAAGAATTTTTACCAAAACCGTTTATAGAAAAGAATGGAGATAAGTTCAATCTTAATTATGTTTTACCTAAATCCATCGGTAAACTAAAGACAGCTTATGGAAATTTCCTGGTTCTTATGAGGGCTTATTCTTATATACTTTACCATGGAAGAGATGGTTTGAAAAGGATTAGCCAGATGGCTGTGTTGAATGCGAGATATCTTCAGAAGAAATTGACAGAATCATACAAATTGGGATATGAAGGCGATTGTATGCATGAATTTGTATTAACAATTAAAGATTTGAAGAAAGCGAATAAAATCACCGCCTTCGATATTGCTAAAAGGTTGACTGACTTTGGTGTTCATCCGCCTACTATGTATTTCCCCCTTATCGTACCAGAAGCATTGATGATAGAACCGACAGAAACAGAAGGAAAAGAGAGTCTGGACTTGTTTATTGAAACGATGACTAAGATTAGGGAAGAAGCAGTTGAAAAACCTGATGTATTACATGATGCTCCTAATGAAGGGTATCTAAGAAGATTAGATGAAGCGGATGCTACTAAGAATCCACGTATAACTTGTCCTTTATCCAAATATAACTATTTTGAAGAGTAAATCAGAGATCTTTTTAAGATAAGCAACAATCAATCCTAAATATCAAAAACAACTTTAATTCTAACTCTATTATTATTTTTAATCTCAAGGAATATTTTACCCCCTGCTTCATATCTGATTCTTGCTAAACCCAATTGGCTTTTATCTTCGCTGAGTAAGGATTCTTTAATTTTCTTAACATACATATCTTTCGGATTGCCTTTATTAACAATCAATAATTGGTCTTTTAAAACTTCAATATTCTCCGGTTTTGATGAGTTCTCTATGAAGAACACGACTTTTTTGTCATGTTTAAAAGTATCAAGCTGGATGTGTATATTATGTAATCGTTTCTCTTCGCTGGAGTCACCATACTTAACAGCATTTTCAAGTAATTCGGAAACAGCCATAGCTACTTTATCAGACCTAATGTTATCGACTAAGGCTTTTTGGAGGAAATTATTAACGAAAGACCTAATAACATCTACATATTCCCAATCAATATCAAATTTAAGAGCAAAAGTATCTCTTTGTTTATCTAAATCTTTGATTACGGCATCCCCGTCCATCTAACCTCCAGGTTATTTACATTACATTTACAACATCTTTATATAACATTCATTTACAGCTTTATAATTGATATTATTCATTTATATTGTTCACTTTTTAG
>CAYUUC010000268.1:0-5122 GCA_964447635.1 uncultured Spirochaetia bacterium | reverse complement strand
ACCTACTAAGCATATGACAGGAGACATCTTCCGTACGCATCTAACGAACGGGCTTTTCAATCTTGTTAGTATCATGACCGGACAGAGTATCCAGCTTTTAGGAATGTGGACAGAAGCGATACATACTCCACACTTACAGGATAGATACCTTGCCATACAGAATGCTCAGATGATATTTAATACAGCTAAAAACTTAGGTGATGAATTAGTGCTGAAAGAAGGTGGTTTTATTCAAAAAAGAGCAGAGCAGGTGCTGGATGAGGCTATAGAGTTCTTGGAAGAGGTGAAGAGGATAAGCTTGTTTAACGCTATAGAAAAGGGTATGTTTGCCGAAGTGAAGAGACCTATCGATGGTGGGAAAGGACTCGATGGTGTTTTCAAAAAAGCCCCCGATTATTTAAATCCATTTACTGAGGCGTTCAAAGCCGAATTAGGTTTATTGTGAACCTAAAGTCTTTATAGAAAGGAGAATGAATAATATGAATATAGATTATACTAATATAAAACCATATGGAGATGCTCTTAACGATGGAAAGATGCAGTTATCTTTTACATTGCCCGTAGATGCTAATGAGAAAGGTAAAGAAGCTGCAAGAAGGCTTATACAGAAAATGGGCTTCGATTCGGTACAGGTGGTTCACTTTAACGATATAGGAGAAGGTTTTACCATGTTCATTGCCTATGCTTCTGCCACTGTTAGCGTGAACTATGAGGAGATTGATGTTAAGATGGTCGATACGCCTAAGATGGACATGTATGAAGTTGATGAGTATATCAACCAACACATAGGAAGAGACATTACAGTTGTTGGTGCCTGTATCGAGACCGACGCTCATACAGTGGGTATAGACGCTATTATGAACATGAAGGGATATCATGGAGATTATGGACTGGAGAGGTATAAACGATTTAATGCGGTGAATATGGGCTCTCAAGTATCTTCAGAAGACCTTTTAGCTAAAGCTAAGGAGATTAATGCGGATGTTATACTTGTTTCTCAAGTCGTTACCCAGAATGACTTACATATTAAGAATCTGACTCGCCTTATTGAGATAGCCGAAGCCGAGGGTATGCGTGATAAGATGCTTTTTATCTGTGGTGGTCCACGGATATCGCATGAACTAGCTCTTGAGCTGGGATATGACGCTGGTTTTGGTTCTCATTCAGTTCCCTCCGATGTAGCTTCGTATATAGCTTTGACTCTGGATATGAGACCACACAATTAAAATTTTTACCATAAAAATATATAATGTAAAATTAGGGTATTTTAATATTTATTTGGTATTTTCGCTATTATAATACTAAAATATTTATTATACTAAAATAGTTGAAAAATAAATTTTCGGAGGAATATCATGAAAAAATTTACCACATTAATAACATTACTATCTATAATTATAATTGGAATATCCGTTCTGGGTTGTAATCCATTGCAATTCGATATAGATGTAGAGATACCTGAACAAATAGTAGAGGGTAGCGGTTGGCCGATTGATGAAGGTATATTCGCCCCTGATTTATCATTGGAAATATCACAGGCTATCGAAGAGCAGGAAACCGGTCCAATAGACACAATTTTCATAAAATCTTTTACATTGAGTATTACATCAACTGAAATTGATGGAACAGAAGATGTGGACAATTTTGATTTTCTAAGCAGTGTCAGTGTGACTATTGAAAGTACCAAAACAGATACTACATTAGAACCTAAGAAAATCGCTGAAATTCAGAGTGTTCCTGATGGTCAAACAGAATTGGATTTTACTGTTTATGATGATATAAATTTACAACCCTATGTAGATGAAGGATTCATTATTAATTCTAATGTAGACGGTTCTCAACCAACAGATAACGTAAGTTTTGATGGTTTATCAGTATATACTGTTCAGCCAATAGGTTAAAAATAATCAAAGTGTTTTCAATAATTATACTTATTGAACAATGCAACCAATTAGTTTAAAATTAAACGGTTAAAATTACAATGTTAATAAAAAATCGAATTAGGAGGAAAAATTTTTATGTCAAAAAAACTTATGATAGGATTATCCATTATTCTTCTATTACTAATAGGTACTGCTTCTTTTGCTTTTGCCCAAATTAGTTTTGGATTATCAGGTGGAGGAAACATTCCATTTTCATTATATGAAGAATATAGCTGGCAATCTATTTCATTTGAGCAAGAATATGTAAATAATGATAATTTAGATTTTAATGCTGGTTTAGGTATTTATTTCAATATTTTTGGTCATCTTATGCTAGGAGAAGGATTTGGTGTAGGTGGTGATGTTGGTTTCAGTAATGCACTGTGGTATGCTAAAGAAGGTGGGTCTACACCTGATAGGCAATCACCTTCATTTATTCATATTTATGCTGACGCTAAGGTTCGAACTTCGCTGGGTGTTTCCGGTTTCGTTGAACTGCATGGAGGCGGTGGTATTATTCTCTATGTGTATGATGCTGATTTAGATGATAGTAGTGCTTCTGTAAACAGCAAGATAGGATTTGGATTTAAAGGTGGTTTAAGAATAGGTTAGGGCTTATCTGATGATATTGTTGCTGGATTGGCAATCAATTTACATTTTTTAAGGTCATCTTCTCCAATAAAAATAGCTGATAGTACAATAGATGATTCAGAATATACAATATCTATGTTTTCATTGCCAATAAGCCTATTCATTGAGTTAGGTATCTAATAAAAATCTATAATTTATATTTAACTGAGGAGGTTAAGTCATTATGTTAGAACTAATTATATTGTTTTTAGTTATTTCATTAGTTGCAGCATTATTTGGATTTACAGGAATTTCAGCAGCAACAGCAGGAATTGCGAGAATTTTATTCTTTATATTTATTGTTCTGCTAGTAATATCTTTGATTTTACACTTAACAGGTGCTTTTACATTCGCACTTTTATTGTAAATATATAGTGTAAATATCGTATATATAACCTCATTAGCGATTATATTTTGCATGTTGGCTTGTAATATTGTTAGTGAGGTTATATTATTAATATTTTAGTTTATAAAATTAATATGGTGTGTATATTATACCTATTAAACTATCAGGTAAATCATCTAATTTAAAAGAAGAATCATCAAGTTCTTTTTGATACTCAGATTTTCAATATATAATATTTATGGAGATTAAATTATGGTAGAACTATTAATTCTTTTTGTTATCATTGCTATTGTAGCCGGATTATTTGGATTTTCCAGAATATCAATAGGAGCAGCAGCTGTTGCAAGAGTGATATTCTTTATTTTCATTGTACTATTAGTAATTTCATTGATATTACATTTAACCGGTAATACTTTTAGATTATTCTTATAATAAAAATAAATACGAATTGATAATTTCACTATTATTATAATATAATTATAATTTATATTATACCATCCTATGAGGGGTGATTTTTTATTATCTAATAAAAATTGTGTCAAAACCACCCATTTGTAAAATTCTATTCACCATATTTTTTTCATTTTTTTGATAATATTTGGTTGTTGATTAGATATTTATTTTGTATATTGTATTGAAATCATTAATTACTTTCAAATTATACATTTAAAATCATTCCATATGTTGGAGGTTTTTATGCAGTTTCTGGGTAGAGTTACCGTAGATTATATGATACCCGAGCGTATATCAAAACTTAAAGAGCTGGCACATAACCTGTGGTGGTGTTGGAATTACGACGCTAAAGAGTTATTCAAGATAATTGACCCGGATTTATTTGCTGAGGTTGGAAGAAACCCGGTGAAACTCCTCAAAGAGGTTAGTCATGAAAAGATACAAGAAATAGCTGAAGACTCAGACTTTATTAAGACTTATGATGAGATTATAGAAAAGTATGAAAATTATTTAAACAAAGAGGACACCTGGTTTGCGAGTAAATATCCTGAACATAAATCCAATTCCATCGCTTATTTCTCGGCTGAGTTTGGCTTTCACGAATCATTGCCCATATATTCTGGTGGTTTGGGAATCTTAGCAGGTGACCATTGTAAGAGTGCTTCCGACCTTGGATTGCCGCTTTCTGGGATTGGGCTTTTGTACAAACAAGGTTATTTTATACAGAGATTAACCGCTGATGGCTGGCAGGAGTCGAGATACGAGAACCATGAGTTTACTGAAATGCCCATAGAACCAGTCTTGGATGACAACGGAGTTGAAATACTTATCGATATTGACCTTCCAACAGGTAAGGTTTATGCCAAAGTGTGGAGAGCGAATATAGGAAGGATTAAGGTGTATTTACTGGATACAGACATCAGCCAGAACACACCCCAGCATAGGAAACTCACCAGCCAGCTCTATGGTGGTGGCCATGAGATGAGGATATCCCAGGAAAAGCTACTCGGGATTGGTGGTGTGAAAGCTTTTCGAGCTATGGGAATTCATCCTCGTGTATGGCACATGAACGAGGGACACTCTGTATTCTCGATTATGGAACGGATTAGGGAACACATACAGAAGAAGGGTTTAAACTTTCGCGAGTCTCTAGAACGGATTAGAGGGAATACGATATTCACAACTCATACTCCAGTTCCTGCTGGAAATGATGCTTTTAGTTTTGAGTTGATGGATAAATATTTTAAGGATTATATAGAAGTATTTGGAATAAGTCGTGAAGAGTTTTACAACTTGGGTAAGTATGTTGAGAACAGCTCGGAGTTGTTTAGTTTAACGGTATTTGCCCTAAGAACTTCTGGGAATAGTAATGGAGTATCCGAGCTACATGGGGAAGTTTCACGTAACATATGGGAGTTCGTATGGGAAAAGATACCTACTGATGAAGGACCTATAACACACATCACAAATGGTGTACATACTCTCACATGGCTTGCACCAGAGTTAAGGAAATTCTACGACCAGTACTTTGAAAGAGATTGGGCGGATAACATCGATGACGAAGAGATATGGCAAAAGGTAGACAATATACCTGATGAGGATTTATGGAAGACCCATACCATGCTTAAACAATACATGATATGGCATATCAGGAAACGGGTTAAACGTGCTAAAAAGCGTTTTGGTGTATCACCAGCTTATATACGGAATATAGAAAAGGCATTAGACCCGAATGTGCTTACAATTGGCTTTGCCAGACGGTTTGCTACAT
>CAYUUC010000267.1:0-5148 GCA_964447635.1 uncultured Spirochaetia bacterium | reverse complement strand
TTTGTAGGAAAAATATTTCCCCTTAACTTGACACCAATGCCCTATGAGGGGAGAGATAGAGAGGGGTCTTGTTTTATTTCAACAACTTTTGGTTAATGAGCGTTGTTTAATTATATATTAAACAATAGATGTGAGTTAAACAAGCTTTTAAAATGTTTTTTGCAAAATATACATAGTTTATGCTATACTTATTCTTGATATACATATATGGTTTTTCTGAAGACGGTTTTTGATATTATAGATGTGAAATATGTGAAAGGTAAGAAAATATTTTCTGATAAAACCGAAATAATGATACATTATAAACTTAGTCTGGTATATATACATATTTGATAAAACGCAACAAAATAATATATTATATATAACGGAATAAATTATTAATATAATGGAGAAAGATTGTATGTTTAAGTCTAAAAAGTTTATAGTAATATTTATTATATCACTTTTAGTAATGATGGTTGTTGGAATAAGCCTTTATGGACAATTCGGGGCTTTAGGCAAGATAATAGACTCCGATGGTAACGATTTTGATGCTGAGATAGTAGGTTTTGCCCACCCGCAGAGTAAATACTTATATGATGACCATATTGTTGGATATGATGTAAATGGTAAAGGTGTAAATATATATTTTAGGGGAAACCCTACCCTGGTTAATGTTAAGAAAGAACCTGCTTATATTCATGTAGGAGATGAAAAAGCTCTTCATTATCGATTATACTACAAAGGATTAGAAAAGCATGTTTATATAAAGACCAGAGCTTCACTAACCTATAAAGACTATATAAAGAATGATGAACCTAAGAAAATCTATTTTGAAGATATATACGCTGTTTCCATAAGCTACTAAAAGGTATATATAAACCATAATTATACTAGGAGGACAAATGGGATTAAGTCAGGTAATAAAACAAAGGAAAGGTTATGTTAAAGGCAAACTTAAGGGTGTATCCAAGGAAAAAACCGAACAGATAATGGAAATTCTTGAGCAAAACCACCCGATTAATGAATTGATTGAAGAACTAAAGAAGTTTGATGTATTCAAACCAAGAGACCTAGCCGATATCAAGAAACATTTCGAACAAATAGACCGGGTTGATAGATTAGGTTAGCTTTATAAAACGATGGAATCCATTCATAGATAAATATTTATAATATAAAATTGCATATCGATTTTTTTTTATTAAATTTCTATACTAAAATAAATTCAACCACACCAAACAAATTTTATGAGGATTTATAATATGAACAAACCAAAACCACTCTTTCTTATTATAAGCCTGTTTATGATTATCTTACTCATAGCTAGCTGTAAGCCTTCTAATAACACAGAAGAGGAACCAAACAACCAAAGAAATGATGCAAACCATATTAAACCTTATGATGGTTTTTCACTAACGGGAAGTATTGAGGACAATTCCGACAAGGACTATTTTATCCTGGATTTTACTGATATTAAGAGTGATAGAGTAAGCTTTAATATAAAGGTAAGCGGAGTTAAAGGAATAGACATGCGACTTAGTTTATTCAGACTGGATGAGGATGCCCCGTTTAAACAGGTTAACGACTTTATGAAGGGGGATGGTGAGAGTCTTACCGGTATAGAAGCATTGAAGAACCATAAGTATATCCTGTTGATCGATGCTAATCTAACCAATATCGATTTATTAGACCTGGGAGAAGTGGAAAAGGATAATCCTGACTATCCATTTATAGACCATAAAGACTATACGATGGATATTGAACTCTATTCAGTTAATGACCGGGAAACAGAACCTAATGATGTATTCCAAACAGCCGATACTATAATCATTGGAAAACCACTTACCGGATACTTCACCCCATTTTTAGAAACCCAGACTGAAACCAATACAATAGAACCCCTGGGTAACTATAACCATTATGAAAGAGACCTATATAGGATTGATACCGGAGAAGACGAACCGAATGATAAAGATATCTTCGTATCAATAGCTCTATCAGAAACCGAGAATGTAAACTCATTCCTGGTTCTATTTGATGAAGAAGGAAAAATGCTGGAATTCGTTGATAATCAAACTTTCGGATATGGTGAAAAGATACTTAACTATACCCTACAAGCAAATAAGACTTATTACATTGGTGTTATGGGTATTCATATGATAAAAGTAGAAGATGTAGAAGTATATAAGTATAACCTGCTGGTGAATTACTTGGACGATAGCCTCAACATAGAGCGGGAGGATAATGACACCCCTCAAAAAGCGAACGATATCGTTAGTGGTTCGGTATCAGGCTTTAATAGTCCTGCTAAGGATGAGGACTGGTTTGCCTTGATAGTACCGGAAGAATCGGTATATATAGAAGAAGGCGGAGATGGAAAATCCAAAGACGGGTCATTCGTATCTGATATCCTTGCTGAGATTAAGTTAACCGGCATTGAAGATGTAAATATAGCATTGGATGTATCAAAGACGGGTAACTCCATCATTGAGACATACGACAACAATGGTTTATCGGAAGGAGAATCAGCATCTAATATAACGGTCGAAGGATTAGAAAAGCTATATGTGAGGGTGAGAAGGTCAGATAAAGATAGGTCTAATGTAGTAAATGAAGAGAATAAGTATATCATGTCTTATCGCTTCTATTATAGGAAAGACAATATGGAACTGGAGCCTAATGATGATATTGGTCAGGCAACCTGGGTTAGGACTAACGCTCCTATAATAGGATACATCAATCCCAAGGAAGATGTGGACAACTATAAAATCAAGCTGGAAAACTCACGTAAGTATGCTATTCAAATCACAACAGTGGATAATGTCAACCTCCAATGGCAGATATACGAAGAAAGCGGACTCAAAGCTCCAAATGAGATGAACCTTAACGATTGGGATTATAAAGTAGAACCGAAGCAGGGTCAAGACACCTTCCTATTCAAATACATAGGAGAATCTTATCTGGGGAATACCACACTCATTATTAGTGTAAAGGACTATAGAAGAGCCAACTCATCCAAGTATGACGGGCAGGGATTCAATCCATCACAGATGTATAGCATAAGGATTTTCCGTAGGAACTAACATTATGATGGTGGATAGGAGAGATTAATGGCTCTAAACGCTCTGGACATAAAGAAAGTGGTAGAAGAATTGAAGCTTCTATTAGTAAAAGGTAAGGTGGAAAAGGTATATCAGCATAAGGATGATGATCTTATCATATCAATCTACAATAGAAACATCTATCACCTCTATCTTAATGTAGAAAGCAGTATGACCCGTATCCACCTACTATCACAAAGACCGGAAGCCCAACCATCTCCAAAATCATTAATCATGCAGATGCGGAAATACATCAATAACTCTATTATAAGTGATATACAGCAAATCAATGATGACCGTATCATTAAGATTGATCTCTCCACCCGAACGACCAAGTTCTATATCATTGCGGAACTGATTGATAAGGGGGCGAATATCTTCTTTCTGAGCAATAACCATAAGATACTCGGTACAATACGACCGGAGAAAGGCAGGAAGAAAGGCACACCATATCAATTCCCGAATAAGAAAGGTATTGATATAGACCACCTATCCCCAACCTGCTCTATTGATGATGGGAAGATGTATAACGAATGCGTAGAAGAAAAGTATCTCATTAGAGCGAAGAAGAGAAGGACAACATCATTGCATCAACTCCTGACAAACCCGCTCAAGAAAGAGTTGAAAAAGACAAAGAAGCTAATCAAGAATCTAAAAGGCGATTTAAAGAAAGCTGGGTCTTATGAAGATTACCTCAAATACGGGCAGTTGCTTCAATCACAGTTTTATAGACTGAAAAAAGGTATGAGTAGCATTTCAATAGAAGACTACGAAACAGGAGACACCATACAAATCACTTTAGACCCCAAGCTAAACCCTCAATCTAATGTGGAGAAGTATTTCAAACGCTCCAAAAAAGCCCGATCAGCCGGCAAAATCATCCCCAGGAAAATCAAGGAGAATCGAAAGAAATGTGATATACTTGAAAAACTGTTAGAAGAGCTTTCCGATATTGATGATAGGGAAGAAGCCCTGCATAAACTCTCTGAGATAAAAGAAGAGAAGTCGCTTTACTATCACAGGTTACTGGAGAGGCCGCATAAAGCCTTATTAGAAAACAGATTAACTATACCCGTCAAACATCAAACCAAATCGGAGTATGAGAAAGAGCCTTTCCGATACTTCCTATCCACAGCTGGTCAAAAGATATATGTAGCGAGGAATAATCGAGAAAACGATGAACTGACATTCCAATTCGCCAATGGTAACGATGAATGGATACATACCAGAGACTATCCAGGTTCACATGTCCTGGTTACACTAAGTAAACATGAGGATATCGATGGTAAAACTTTGGAGGAAGCCTATCAACTTGCCCTGCATTTCAGCAAAGCTAAGGGGGAGAAGTCAGCGGAGCTTTACAGGACTAAGCGTAAGTATCTATCGAAGCCGAAGAACTCTCCAGCAGGTAAAGTAAATATCTCACGATATAGTATTATCAATGTATTGTATAATGAAAACATATTGAATCGTGTACTGGAAAGGAAGGAGGATTAGTAATCCTGTTCATATAGATTAGTCATTGCTTGATTCTATTTCTTACTTCTTCCAGGTTATCCCTCACAGGTGGATATTGCTCGAGGAATACATTAAGAGTAGGGCAAGTATTATATTCCTCACATAGTGCGCAATTAGTTTTGTTTTTAGTCATAGCACAATTTCTAATCTTACACTCATCACAATGATAGAATTCTACCCCGCTTTGAGATTTACATCCAAGGCAATTTATATCTTCCAATTCAACTTTGACTTTAGTCATTTGGAAATATTTCTCTGTTACTTCTTTTCGTAAATCATCATCATTATTGATGGTTGCGGTATAGATAGGACATTCATCGCAATTTAATCCACAATATGCTAATTCCATAAATATAACCCCTCATGTTAAATTTTATCTTATGAAAATAACTCATGAAAATCTTAATACAAGTAAATATAAGTAAAATATCGTCAATTCTTTTATTAGTAACAAGCTTTAATAAGATTTTTGATAAGATTTTTGAATAGTTTATGTCTTATACCAAAAGTCGTTGATCTTAAGCAATGATATAAGAGACCTTATCCTAGC
>CAYUUC010000266.1:0-5153 GCA_964447635.1 uncultured Spirochaetia bacterium | reverse complement strand
AAAAATTTTAAAAGATGAGATAAACCATCTTAAACATAATGTAGAGTTTATGAGTAATAGATTAGAAGAATTGGAAGAATCTACTGATTCTGAAGATAATTAGTTAGGTCTATACCATAAACCAATCCTATGCTTTATCTATTCATCTTTATCTAACGGATGAGTAGTAGATTCATCTATAAGTTGATTTGCTTTTCTATTTTGCTTTTATAGCAGGTTGGCTTTCTCGTGCATCTGCTTTAGAACTTCTTCTTTAAGCTTAGCTTATATCGATGACCCTTCAAAGCAAGATATATTATGTAATTGACCAGAGGATTGGACAGCAATCCGATAAAGAAACCATGAATTTGATTCAAACCACGTATTTCCAGCCGGTAGTAGCAAGTAAAGAAGAAATAGGGTCTATTAATAGAAAAACATATTCAACCCTCTCCAATAAATCATCGCTCAAATATATGCACAGGGATTGAAAACGACAAAGATTATTGTACAATATTTCTTTTAAATAATATGTTTCGTATAAAATCTATTTAAAGAATTAGTGGAAAATAAAAATATACTTTTGTCCAACTTATAGGTTATTCTTTTTCAGGTGGCATTGGGGCTTTAGAAATATGTAATCTTAGGTCACATTTTAAACATCTTCCCGCTTCACATTTGACCATATCTTCTTCATAATTGTATTCGACTTGTTTGAAATTGTCAATCCGCTCTTCAACGGGTAATGTTTTAATATTAGCTCTTTGTTTGTAACCGAATTTTTCTTCTCTGCCTATATATGGATTTGGTTCTTCTGATATGAATAGGTCTTGCTTAATGTCTCCATCACCGCCTAAATATTTATCGATAGATATTGAAGCGAGTCTTCCTGTTTGAACTGCCTCTATTACAGATGATGGTCCTAGTACCACATCCCCACCAGCAAATATGCCTTCTCTTTCACATTTCATTGTTTCTGTGTTACAGACGATATTTCCCCATTTATCTGTTTCAAGTTCAAATTCTTTCGGGACTTTTGACCTTTGTCCAATAGCATATATCATGTAATCTACATCAATAGAGAATTCACTTCCTTCTATTGGTATAGGTCTTCTTCTTCCACTGGCATCCGGTTCTCCTAGTTTCATTTTTACGCATTCAATTCTTGCTTTATCATTAACATCTGTTACCTTTTTAGGATTGTTTAAGAACATGAAATCAACCCCTTCACTCATAGTCTCATCTATTTCTTCTTCAGTAGCAGGCATTTGTTCTTTTGAACGCCTATAGATTATGTGAACTTTTTCTACACCTACTCTTAGTGCACATCTTGCAACATCCATCGCTACATTACCACCACCAACTACGGCTATTTCTTTTCCGAGGTCAATTTTGTTACCAAGATTAATATCGAATAATACTTTCAAACCATTTAATACTTTCGGGCTGTCTTCACCCTCAAGGCCCATTTTCATAGATTCATTGGTTCCAATAGCGAGGAATACAGCATCATATCCTTGTTCCAATAATTCATCTGGTTTTGAAACCTGTTTATTACAAATAATTTCCACACCTAAATCGGTGATATCTTTAATCTCTTTATCCAGGACATCTCTAGGTAGCCTATAGGCAGGAATAGCGGTTCTCATCATACCACCAGGTTTATCTAAAGATTCGTAGACTACGACATCATGACCTTTTAACTTTAGAAACCATGCTGCTGTTAATCCTGCTGGTCCTGACCCAATAATGGCGACTTTTTTACCGGTAGGAGGTAATTTCTTTAGTTTTCTTCTCCAGCTTCCATCATCCTGTTCTGCTACATATCTTTTTATCGCTCTTATTGAAATAGCTTCATTTATTTCAGTCCTTTTACATTCGGTTTCGCAAGGGTGGAAACATACTAACCCGAGAACATGAGGGAATGGGAATTTAGCCCTGATTACATTATAGGCATCCTGAAATCTACCTTCCGCAGTGAGTTTTACATATAGTGGGATGTTTACCCCAGCAGGACACCCATATATACAAGGGACAATCTCTTTCTCTTTTTCTTCTTCGGTTTGACTTTTCTTTTCTTCTTCGGCTTCAGCTTTAGCTTTTTCTTCAGCTTCTCTTTTTTTCTTTTCTTCGTATTTTTTCTTATCCATCAATGCTCCAGATGGACATACTTCAACACAAGCGGTACAGAATTTACAAGCAGAATCTAACAGAGGTAACTCATCAGGTGTATTAATATATGTATCGATTCCTCTATTTAACAATCCAATTACACCTACACCTCTGATATTCTGACACATTCTTATACATCTTTCGCAAAGTATACACAAGTTAGGGTCTCTTACAAATAATGGTTCGTCTTCACTTATAGGGAATCTTTTCTCATCTTGAACAAAGTTGCTTAATAAGTCTTTAATACCTATCCAGTCTACAACTTTTTTCATTTGAGAATTTTCTTCCATATTACCTTTATATTCACTGAGTAATAGCCAAACATTATTAGCTCTATATTGTTTAAGTTTTTCTGTCTTCGTTTTGATGACCATACCCTCTCTTATTTTTGTATGACAAGAAGCATGGACACCTTTCATTCCTTCAATCTCTACCACACAGAGTCTACATGCTGCTGTTGGTTCGATATCTGGATGATAACACAGGTTTGGTATATATATACCAGAATCTATGGCTGCTTCAAGGACAGTCTTCCCCTCTTCAGCCTTAATTTCTTTGTTATCTATATTTAAATTAATCATTATTTACCTCTATCTATTTAATAGCATTAAAGTTACATGCATCTATACATGCTTTACATTTAATACATTTATTTTTATCTATGAAAGCATATTCTCCTTTTTGCCATTGTATAGCATCAGAAGGACACACTTTAAAACATAACCCACACTTTGTACAGTTTTCTTCAATTACTTCAAAGTCGATTAAATCTGTACATACTTTAGCCGGACATTCCCGTTTTCTAATATGTGCTTCATATTCATCACCGAAAAACTTCATTGTGGTTAATACAGGATTGGGAGCAGTTTTACCTAATCCGCACAAGGCGGTACTATTAATAGTCTCGCCCATTTGTTGTAGGAAGGTTAAATGCTCTTCAGTACCTCTACCATCGGTAATTTCCTCTAGAATTTCTAACATACGCTTAAGTCCTATTCTACATGGTACACATTTACCGCAGGATTCCGCCACCGTAAAAACAAGGAAGAACTTAGCCATATCTACCATACAAGTCTTCTGGTCCATCACTACGAAACCGCCAGAACCCATTATCGCACCGGTTTTAGTTAGCGATTCGTAGTCAATAGGTGTATCCAAAAGTTCATCCGGTAAACATCCACCAGAAGGTCCGCCAATCTGAATACCTTTAATTCCAATTTTCTTTTTTAACATTCCACCACCGGCACCAAATATCAAATCTCTAATTGTGGTTCCCATAGGAATTTCTACTAAACCTGTATTTTTTACTTTTCCAGCTATAGCGAATACTTTAGTTCCGGTACTTTTTTCTGTACCAATAGAGGAGAACCATTCCGATCCTCTTGTTATGATGTGTCTTACATTAGAAAAAGTTTCTACATTATTTATTACTGTTGGATATTCCCATAAACCTTTTTGTGCGGGGAAGGGTGGGCGAGGTTTAGGATTGCCGCGTTTACCTTCAATAGAAGCTATAAGAGAAGTTTCTTCACCACAAACGAAAGCACCAGCCCCTTGTTTTATATGTAAATCAAAAGAAAAACCGCTTCCTAGTATGTTTTCACCTAGAAGGTTTTTTTCCTTAGCCTGATTTATCGCTATATTTAACCTTTTGATAGCTAATGGATATTCGGCACGGCAATATACATAACCTTCATCAGCACCGATAGTATAAGCTCCAATTGCCATTCCTTCTATTACTGTATGAGGATCTCCCTCTAATATACTTCTATCCATAAAAGCCCCGGGGTCACCTTCATCAGCATTACATACGATAAACTTTTTATCACTGTTTTCCTTTTTACAAAATTCCCATTTCAAACCGGTAGGAAAACCACCACCCCCACGTCCCCGTAAACCGGATTTCTTTACTTCATCCAGGACTTCTTCTTTGGACATGGATAATGCTTTTTTTAATCCTTCATAGCCTTTATTATTAAGATATTCATTTATATTTTCTGGATCAATTTCACCACAATTAGCTAAAACAATTCTTGTTTGATCAGCAAAAAATTGCTCGTAATCTTTACCGGTTTTAAGTCTTTTTACAATTTCCTTATTCAAGAGATGTTTTTCAACAATTTCCGGAACATCTTTGGGTTTTACGAATTCATAAGTTATTCTTCCCATTTCCGATGTAATTATATCAACTAGTACATCTCTAAAAAGACCTCTATCACCGGTTTTTACTATTTCATACTGGTTAGATAGATTATGTTTTTTTAATTCCTCTTCAAATACTTCCACAACCTTAGTCGCACCAGCAGAAATGCCACTAGTTCCTAAACATATGAGAATCTTATTCATATCTTACCACCACATTTTGATTTATTCATATTTATCTAAAAATTCATTTATATTATTAATAGAAACATGACCATAAAAATCATCATCTACAACAACAACAGGAGCCATACCACAACATCCAAGACATGCTACCCTCTCCAGAGAATATCTTTTATCTTCTGTGGTTTCGCCGTCCTCAATCCCTAAATTCTTCTCCATATAGTTCAATAATTCTTTAGCTCCCATAACATGACAGGCTGTTCCTTGACATACTCGAATATTATGTCTTCCTCTTGGAGTTAAATAAAACTGTTTATAGAATGTTAATATCCCGTAAATGTTAACCGGGAATATAGAAAGTTCTTCAGAAATATAATTAATCGCTTCCTTTGGGACATAACCATAGATAGCTTGAACTTCCTGTAATAGTGGAATTAGAACTCCCTTTTTGTTTCTATATCTTTCTATCTTTTCTTTGACAGGTGCTAAATCTATTTCCATAAAAACCTCTTGACTAATTTTAAATATTAGGTAATGATATAATTTAAAATTTAATTTATAATTAATAATTGTTTACTTTTATTCTATTACAAATTAATCTATAAAATTAACCTTTGAATAAATATAATAGAAGTTATCACCATATAATACATTAACATATAAAAGGAGATATACCT
>CAYUUC010000265.1:0-5282 GCA_964447635.1 uncultured Spirochaetia bacterium | reverse complement strand
AAAAGCAGAGACTAATAATAGTGGGGTAGATTTAGGTGTATGAAAATTTGTTATCAATCTATTAGCTCCTAAAAAATTAAATCCTGGATATATAAATATATCTGTAGAATAAGTTCCAGATTTTACATTTTTATCTGAATTTACTTTTAATTCATTTTCCAAAGTTCTTATCGTAGTGGTTCCAACACATGTTATTCGTTTATTACTACTAATAAAATTATTTAACATATTAGCTACTTCTTCGCTAATTGTATAATATTCAGAATGCATCCTGTGATTTTCTATCTTTTGGGTCTTTATAGGAAGGAATGTACCAGCTGAGACATGCAGTGTTATATAATTAATACTTACATTTTTCCTTTTCAGTTTTTCCAAAAGCTCAGTTGTAAAGTGTAAACCTGCTGTAGGACTTGCTAAAGAACCTGGTTTTTCTGCATAAACTGTTTGATAACGTTTTGTATCATTTTGTATGGTTTTTCTTTTATTTGCAATATATGGAGGTAATGGTATCTCACCGATTTTTGATAAGTTATCATAATCTATTTTTTTATTAAATCTTACATTAAGAATATTATTTTCTTTACTAATTACAATAGCTTCTAAACCATTTTTACCAAATAAGATATCACCAATTTTAACTTTTTTGGTTCTGTTGCATATACCCTTCCATTCATAAAAATCTAATGAATGTTCTAGTAATAGAAATTCAATCCTACCACCAGTTTCTCTTTTTAGTCTCAGTCTTGCATTAATTACTTTTGAGTTATTTAATAATAACAGGTCATCCTCATCAAAAAGTTGATGAATGTTAGAAAAAACATCAATATCGATATCACCTGTTTGACGATTAACTATCATCAATCTTGATTCTTCTCTATTATCAGAAGGATGTAAAGCTATTAAATTCTCTGGTAAATCAAAATCAAATTCATCTAAATTCATAAACAATCACCATATAAGAAATATAACTAAAATAATGATGATTGATTATCATCACCATATTTTCTCCCTAAGTATTCATAAGCCTTAATAGTAGCTACCCTACCTCTAGTGGTTCTGATTAAAAAGCCTTTTTGGATAAGAAATGGTTCAAACACATCAGCTATAGTATCTTTAGTCTCTCCTATTGATACAGATAGAGTATCAATCCCTACTGGACCCCCACTATATTTATCAATAATTGCTTTTAATATTCGTCGATCCATATCATCCAAACCGTTTGAATCAATTCCTAATCTATCCAATGATGTTTTTGTAATTTTCAATGTTATTTCACCTGAACCGATAACCTGAGCAAAGTCTCGCACTCTTCTTAATACTCTATTAACAATTCTTGGTGTTCCTCTTGACCTTTTTGCTATCTCAAAAGCAGCTTCTTTATCTATCTTAAGGTTCATCATGCCTGCACTTCTGATAGCAATATTCTTAAGAGCCTTTTCATCATATAATTTAAGATTAGCTTGTATACCAAATCTATCGAGGAATGGTTTGGTTAATAGTCCAGAGCGCGTTGTAGCTCCGATTAATGTAAATGGACTAATATCTACTTTGATAGACCTAGCGGATACACCTTGTCCTATTTGGATATCAATTTTAAACTCTTCCATAGCAGCATATAGCATCTCTTCTACCGGTTGTCTTAACCTATGTACTTCATCAATGAATAAAATATCTCCTTTTTTTAACTGAGTTAGATATGCAGCAACATCTCCTGGTCTTTCTAATACTGGGGCTTGTACAGATTTGATATTTGTTCCCATCTCTTTGGATATAATATAAGCTAGAGTGGTTTTTCCCAATCCTGGTGGTCCAAATAGCAATATATGTTCTAAGGCTTCATTTCGTTGTTTTGCTGCTTCTATATAGATTCTTAGATTATCCGTGACTTCCTCCTGCCCTTTGAACTGCGATAGCTTTTCCGGTCGAAAGGTATAGTCTATATAATCCTCTTCTGTCTCTGTTGTGTCAATAACATCTCTAATTTCTGTGTGTTCTAGTTCCACATCTTCAATTGAATCTTTGTTATTATCATTATTTTTCTTTGACATAAATATTTACCAATAAGATTATTTGCTAGAAAGCTTATTCAAGCATTCTTTAATTATTATTTGTGTATCTTTTTGTAGGATACTTTTATCTATTTTGTCAATAACTTTTTTAACTTCTGTTTGAGTAAATCCCAAAGCTATAAGTCCTTCCATAGCATCCATAATATTAGATGAATATTTGGATTTTTCTGATGGTTTTACTTCATATATATTCTTAAATAATTTTATGAATTTATCTTTAAGCTCCAAGATTAATTTTTCAGCTGTCTTTTTCCCCAAACCAGGAGCTTGAGTTAGTTTTTTGTTATTACCTTCTTTTACAGCGATGATGATTTCTTCTGTTGGGAATGTAGACAGTATTTTTATCGCACTTTTACATGATATTCCCGAAACTTTAATTAATTGAGAAAAAACATCTTTTTGTAAGATACTTTCAAATCCATATAATTCCATTAAATCTTCTTTTACATTTAGATAGGTATCGATTTTTATAGGTTCTCCTTCATTTAATTTTTTGGAAAATACAAAATTAACCGGTACTTGTATTTCAAATCCAATTCCTTTACTTTCAACAATTAAGGACTCATCATTCTTTTTTACTAAAATTCCTGATATATAAGATATCATCAATATTACATCTCCATATATTGAGCAAATCTTCTAAAACTTGAATGTGTATAAGCTATAGCTAAAGCATCAGCTGCGTCATCAGGTTTGGGTATTTTATCTAACTCTAATAAGATTTTGACCATCTTTTGCATCTCTTTCTTATCTGCTTTTCCATGACCTGTTATGGTTTTCTTAACTATAACAGGTTTATATTCATAAATTTGGATATTCCTAATTTCAGCTAAAAGCATTACAACTCCTCTAGCATGACTAACAGATATTCCGGTTTTTACATTTTTTGAGAAGAATAGCTCCTCAATAGCCATTTCATCAGGTTTATATTTATCTATTATCAATTCTATGCCTTTATATATCTTTAATAATCTTTTAGATAGATTCTTAGTTTTGGTTGTATTAATAACCCCATAAGCTATAGGTAAAATCTTATTCTGATTTTCTATATTTATCAATCCATAACCGGTTAGTGCTGTTCCTGGGTCTATTCCGATAATAATCATAATACCTTATTCCAAAAATACATCATTTTATTTATTACACAAAATAATCACTTTTTATTCAAAACTGATTATTAAGATAATTAATAATTAGATTTATATTCATTTATTAACTTATCAAAAGTTCCGTTTTGTATGCTACTTCTAGCTTTATTCATAAGTGTTTTTATATGGTGAAGGTTATGGATAGTAGCCAATCTTAAACCAGCAATCTCATTAATTTTAAAGGTATGTCTTAGATATGCTCTACTAAAGTTACGGCAGGTAAAACAATCACAATAAGGATCAATTGGTGAAAAGTCATCGGCTAAACTCAAATTACGAATAGGTACCTTACCTCTCCAGGAAAATAGTGTTCCATTCCTCGCATTTCGTGTGGGCATTACACAATCAAACATATCTATCCCCCGCTTTATACCATTAAGCAGGTCAATCGGGTCACCTACCCCCATAAGATAACGAGGTTTATCTTCTGGTAATAAATCGGTTACAAAATCAGTCATATCATACATTATTTCCTTTTCTTCACCTACGCTTAATCCACCTATGGAATAACCTGGGAAATCTAGGTCTATTAATTCTTCAGCACTTTCTTTCCTCAAATCATTATGTACATTTCCCTGGACAATTCCGAATACATTGATATTCTCATCATATTTATCCTTAATATATTGCTTGGTTCTAATAGCCCATTGTGTTGTAATCTCTTTAGCGTTTTTGGCTTCTTCATATGTTGAATCTCCTGCTGAACAATAATCAAGAGGCATAGCAATTTCTGAACCTATGATGTGTTGAATATCTATGACTTTGTAAGGGTCGAAAAAATGTTTTGAACCATCGATATGAGAACGGAACTCAACTCCGTCTTTGGTTATCTTTCGCAATGATTCTAAACTGAATACTTGAAAACCACCACTATCAGTTAATAGGTTTTTTGTCCAATTAGAAAAGTTATGCATCCCACCAGCTTTCTTGATTATCTCAATACCTGGTCTTAGATATAGATGATAAGTATTCATAAGGATTATATTAAAACCTAAATCCATTATATCATAGGCATGAAGGGTTTTTACAGTCCCAATTGTACCAACAGGCATGAATACTGGTGTTTTTACCCACCCCCTTTTTAGCTTTAATATACCTGTTCTAGCTTTGCTTTTAGTGTCTATATTTTCTAATATGAATTTCATTAAATTCAATTAACTCCTAAAATCTATCGAAAAAGTCTAAATCAATTTCACCCTTACTATCTGACCCTCCACTAAATGACTCTAAATCTAACAATCTAATTGAGAGTGTGAATTCCGGTTTAAATAATATATATCCAAAAACAGGATCAACTTCAAAATTAACATTTACTCCAAATAACATTTCCCATTCTGCTAAATCATGTTCAACATTAAAACTTAAGCTTTGTATCTTCCAAAATGTTTGGGTGAGACTTTTTGTATCCCATATACTTATTGCTAAAAATATATCATAAAAAGGATTACGAGGATTAGGATTATCCTCTCTCTCAAAGTAACGCCATATATTATTATTCTTTACACTATAATTTATATTTAGAGTCCAAAGACTTCCTAAATCAAAATTAAGATTAACATCAATAGTGATATAATCATCTTTGAATTGCTCATAACCAAAATTATGGTTAAACCTAAAATCGACTCCAAAAGATTTTAGTATAATAGAATTGAGATATATTTGTGTTATATCAATATCATAATTTAATGTTGTATCAAGAGTGTCTTTTTCATATTCAGCATTTCCAAAATAATGCTTATATACAGTTTGTGCTTTAAGTTGGTTTGTGAATGTGCTGTCTGGTAATGAGGATTTACCAAATTTGAATAAATATCCCAAAGTTATTGATGCATCTCGACCACTTCCTCCGAATATAGATGGATAGCCATATAGCTCGTTTACATATTCTCGACCACCCATCTGTTCATAGTAATAATCCAGAAACCTTAGTCTATTATATTCTGAGTAAGATAAACTTAAAGTCAAATCTTTTATCAGATCATTAAAATTGACCGTAAATATATAAGCCGGACTCTTTTTTTCTTCTAATAGATAATCTTTATCAACCAAAATGAAGATATCATCC
>CAYUUC010000264.1:0-5302 GCA_964447635.1 uncultured Spirochaetia bacterium | reverse complement strand
GGAAGTGCTACAATCTTCGGAAAGGATGTAGTTAAGCACTCAAAGGAAATCAAGAAGGATATAGGCTATATACCGGGTGAGGTCAACTATTACGAGAACATGACCGTAATCGAGCTTCTCAAATACTCGGCAGCTCTATATAATATCAATGCGAATGATAGGATTAAAGAGTTAGCTGAGGTTTTCGAGGTAAACCTGAAGCGAAAGATACAGGACTTGTCGCTGGGAAATAAGAAGAAGGTATCCATCCTGCAGAGCCTTCTTCACAGACCTAAGCTACTCATATTAGATGAGCCTACTAACGGACTAGACCCGTTAATGCAGTCCAGATTCTTCGATGTGCTTAGAGAAGAGAACGAAAACGGCACAACCATTTTCTTCTCATCTCACATTTTAACAGAAGTTCAGAAGCTCTGCCGTAAGGTTGCCATCATCAGGAATGGACGCATAATCAAAGAAGAAGACATAAAAACATTAAGAAGTAGACAACTCAAGAAGGTTCAGATTGATTTTGCCAATGATGTTAACGGTAATGTCTTTTCTATTGACGGAGTAACTGAACTGGAGAAGAAGAACCATACTTATAACTTCTTATTCTCGGGTAAGATTAACAATCTACTTAGAAGCATCGTGGATAAGGATATCATGAATTTACTTATAGAAGAGCCTTCACTTGAGGAAATATTTATGCATTACTATATCAATGAGACAGAGGAGGTCTAATTATGAACATAAGCATATATCTAAAAGAGCTAAAGAAGTCCAGTAAAACCCTTCTTATCGTAACAGGAGCGGTGATCCTTCTGGTAATGTTTACTCTGCTGGTTTTTCGATACTTTACCGAGAGCGGTACTGTGGAAGAAGTATTCAAGATGTTCCCCGATGAGATGCTTAAGGCATTCAGCATGAACTTCAATACCTTCGATAATATACTCGGTTTCTATACTTCATATAATATATTCTATGTTATGATAGGCGGTGGTATTCTTGCTTTAACAATGGGTGGCGGTCTACTATCCAAGGAAGAGACCCAGAAGACTGCTGAGTTCCTTTATACTAAGCCCGTAACACGATTTGAGGTGGTATGGAGCAAGTTCCTTGCCTTTGTTACCAACATAATCATATTCAATATTGCGGTGATGGTATCTGCCATAATCTTTATGGAGATATTCAAACGGGCAGATTTTAATTACGGGCGATTTTTCACCTTATCATTGTATTACTTCCTGTTTATGCTGATGTTAGGAGCATTGGGTGTTTTGATTACCACATTGATAAGGCGTGGCAAGAACATGACCGGATTATTCGTGGGTATCGTTATCGGGTTTTACTTCATAGACACCATGTCCAAAGTCAACGAAGAGATAGAGAGCATAGGTTATATAAGTCCGTTTAAGTTTGTGAACGTGGATATTATGATGGAGACTTATGCCCTTGATTGGTGGAGAGTGGTTTATTTCGTTGGTCTGGCATTGATATTCATGGTTGCTTCCATTATGATTTATTCCAGAAAAGACATTTACATATAAGATAATCCCTGCTAAGATGTAACCCATAATTGAGGTGTTCTTACCTTTATAATTAGGGTGGTTTTTCGATAATCTTATTATTATTTAAGTATTGACGACTAAATAATAATTTAAGTTGAAGGTATGTTTAAATATGAACGAAATGAATGAAGATAAGGTAAAGAGTGCCGAACAGGATTTGAACACCATCCGGTCAATCCTTGAGAAGAAAAACCTGCATAATATGATTATGGAAATAATGGCCATAGGATACAAAGGCGAGATACTACTTGGTATAGTCGGTTTCATCGCTTTCATTGTGCCATACATCTTTGTATACCCTGACAAAGCCTTCTCAAGTTTAGAGACATGGCAGAAGATCGTAAGTTATGTTCTGTGGGGTGGATTGGTGCTGTTCAGATTCTTTGGTCGCTGTTTTTATTCCCGTCAATACGCAAAGAGGAGTGGTCGATCATATACCGGTTTGTTCAAGTTCTCGCTGAGAAGATTTTATCCTGTGCTTGTGAGTTATTTATTATTCATAGGTGCTGTTCTGTACTTCCTCATCACCACGGGCAACTTGAATTATATTCCTGCTATGGTTGTCTTCGGAACGGGTTTGATTATGAACTCTATGTTTGTTTTGGTAGCCAATAAGGAGATATTGTTTCAGGGTTTCTTCTTGATTGGTCTGGGCATCTTAGCTACGGTATTTGCATTCCTGCATGTATTTTTAATATCCGCCTTGATTGGTATTGGTTTGATTCTTATGGGTGGTATAAGCATAATGATAAATAAGAGGAGAAGCGAAGAGGTATAACCGGCAGATGAAAGATATACACAAGTTCATTCATGAACCTGTCAGACTATCGATAATGACCTACCTGATGGATGAAGCGTCGCACTCGTTCAACGAGCTTTTAGAGGAGCTTGATGTAACAAGGGGCAACCTGTCGGTTCAGACCTCCAAGCTTGAGTCAGAAGGACTTATCGCCATAAAGAAGGAGTTCAAAGGGAAAAAGCCACACACCACCTTCAAGATAACCAAAAAAGGCATATCCACCTTCGAGGAATATCTCTCCGCACTGGAAGAAGTTATCGATAAGGCTAAGAAGAAGCGAGAGAAGGATTAACCCTAACTCATTTAATAATCTACATTAAAATACAAATCAGACAATAATTAGAATTAAACTCTACTCATATACGGAGAAATTTTAACTACAATTAGGTAAATTTATTTGATTTTTTTATGAAACACTTGACTTTAAAATTTTTTGTAATAATATATAATAGTAGTTAGAATCAATTAAAGTTAATACAATCGTATTAGTAGGTATACTAATTGTATTCTCTCTAATTGATAAAAATCAAAAAAATATTAAAGGAGATTTTAAAAAATGAAGAAAATACTTATATTGGGATTGGTGATTTTATTAGCGTTGGGGATGTTAGCTTGTTTCTCTCCAGAATTGGAGAATGTGAATAATGAAGGTAGTGATATTGATGCTGTCATCGATGAAGGGGATAATGGTAGTAATCCTGAACCGAGAAAAGTCAATGTATCATTTAACTTACCATATGAATATTATAAGAATGATGATATAGCGTTACTATTTATTATTGGTGGTACACAGGAAATAGAGTGGTTTGTAGATGAGAATTATCAATATGTAAATATATATCTTTATCAGGATGAGGTTTTTGTGGAAATTCTTGAAGAAAATTACCCTAATGAAGATGGATTTTATTCATGGGATATTCCTACGGAAACACGCCAGGAACATAACTATCAATTAGCTATTTATCCCCATAACAGTGATGTAATACCCACAGTTGATGAGATATATAGTTTAAGCGGGTTGAGCCCAGAGTTTTCATTAAGCCAGTCTGCTTTTGACAATGCCTTTACTATTGTAAACACTTTACATGAAGATGCTTCACAAGAAGAAAAAGAAGCATTCTTAGTAGGTTATTTTAAGTATTTTCAAAATGAAATAATAGAATTTATGGGTGAAGAAAGAGTAGGAAAAGGAGATGTAGATGATCCTGGTGAAGAAATCCCAGACTGGATAATAAATAATCCATATTATTTTTGGCTTTATCAACAAATGGAGCAATTGGCTGATGATGCTAACGGAGATGTTGAAGTTTTCTTGTTATCATTGAGATATATGCATGTCTATAGTGAAGCGGCAAGAGATATTTTAATATTAATTTTAGGCGACTGGTTTGGTTTTACAGATATTGTAGATGAGATAGATGGAGAAATTCGATTAGATAACCCTCTTACAGGAGAAATTATATATATTGTATGGGAAGAAAATGGAACAGTAAGAATAAGATATGTTGATTTAAGAATCTTACGAGAAGTATTGATAGAATGGGTTGTTTTGGAAGATAATGGAGATACTATTAAAATAGTAAGGTATGTTTACATAGATGATAACCTTGAGGAAATCAGTTATGAAGATTATAAAATAGTAGATGGTTATTTAGAACCATTTTCTTGAGGATAAGAAAGTGGATTAAGACTGTTAATTTCTATTTATTAATAAAATATATAAAAGGATAGAAGTATGAGAAATATAATAATTATAGTGTTACTAATCATAGTTTCAATGACTGTGTCTTTCTGTATGGAAAATAAATTAACAGGTAATGCAAAGGAAAAATGTACACCGGAGAAGATTATAGAGAATACAAAAGGATATATATCATATAATGGTGCTAAACTCATTTTATATATGTCAGAGGAACATATTGAAAAAATTCTTGATGATAATTGTGCAGTTGTTGGTCGTACCGAAGAGGGGTTTATGGATTTATTCAGAAGGCGAAAGTTCCCGGATTGGTTTCTTGAGAGTAAGGGTATTAAGGAATAGTTAGGAATAGGATATGGTGATTAAAATACAGGTTATATAATATCTAAAATCACCATAAAGAAGTAGTTCAAAGGTAAAAAACCACACACCACCTTAAAGATAACCAAAAAAGGCATATCCACCTTCGAGGAATATCTCTCCGCACTGGAAGAAGTTATCGATAAGGCTAAGAAGAAGCGAGAGAAGGATTAACCCTAACTCATTTAATAATCTACATTAAAATACAAATCAGACAATAATTAGAATTAAACTCTACTCATATACGGAGAAATTTTAACTACAATTAGGTAAATTTATTTGATTTTTTTATGAAACACTTGACTTTAAAATTTTTTGTAATAATATATAATAGTAGTTGAATCAATTAAAGTTAATACAATCGTATTAGTAGGTATATTAATTGTATTCTTTCTGATTGATAAAAATCAAAAAAATATTAAAGGAGATTTTAAAAAATGAAGAAATACTTATATTAGGATTGGTGAATTTATTGGCATTGGGGATGTTTGCGTGTATGTCTCCAGAATTGGAGAATGTGAGTAATGATGGTGGTGATATTGATGCTGTCATCGATGAAGGGGATAATGGTAGTAATACAGATAGCGGGGGAACGAAAGGAAACCCCTCAGGAAATGTGGTTCTTCCATCACTTTTTGAGGATACATCGAAAGACGATAGTCTACAAAGCATAGATTTACTAGTGCCCGGAGCTACCCAATTAATTAAATGGGATGTTATTGAAAATAAGCTATATGCTGATATATATATCTTTATAAAGAGGGAAATCTATACAAGGAAATAGTTATAGGAATAGAAAACATTGGTGAATATGAGTGGGTTAGCAGTGAATCTCTTGAAACAGGTCATTATTATGAAGTTGTTGTAAGTCAATATACAAATCAAAGACCTGAT
>CAYUUC010000263.1:0-5304 GCA_964447635.1 uncultured Spirochaetia bacterium | reverse complement strand
AGGTTAACAGCGATTCTAATCAGAATAAAGCAAACCAGGATGAGTCCAGTCAGAATAAAGCAAACCAGGATGAGTCCAGTCAGAATAACCAGGATGAAGAATCAAAAGACCAGGAAAAAGATTCCAATGGAATCGATTTCAGTGATATCGACCAGGAAACATTAATCAACCGTTTTCTACCAGTAGCTATTATTATCGTTATTGCTATTATTCTTTTTTTCCTGATTAAGTTTTTACTCAATAAGCTAAGCGATTTTCTGATAGATAAGTTCAAGAAGGATGAAAAGACTAAAGAAGAATCCGAAAATAATATCAAATCCATAATTAATTTAATAAGTACCCTACTAAGGTTGACCATCTTAGTCGTTGCCATTCTAATCTCGCTTAATATCTTGGACCTTATTAAGTTCCCTCAATTCACTCTCTCCGCTCTGGTCAACTGGTTATTGGGTAGCGGGATTAATATACTGGTCACTATACTTGCTATTTATGTATTCTTAAGATTAACCACAGTGATAATAGATAGGGTTAAGATATCTGTCCTGTCTAAATACGAGAATGAGACCACCTTGGAGAGGATAGACAAGATAAAGAGAGCTGAGACTCTCAGCAAGCTAGCAGGTTATATCCTTAGGGTAATCATCTGGGTATCAGGTGTTTTAACCATACTTGGACAATTCAATGTCAATGTGGCTCCGCTTCTTGCTAGCGCCGGTATAATCGGTGTTGCCATTGGTTTCGGTAGCCAAAATCTAATCAAGGATGTGCTTCAAGGGGCATTTATACTCATCGAGAACCAATACCATGTCGGTGATGTGGTGAAGATAGCAGGAGTAGCGGGTATCGTAGAGGACTTCAATATCCGCTATACAAGAATGAGAAACCTATCCGGAAGTGTATTCTTCATTCCTAACGGTGAGATAAAGGTGGTGGAGAATATGACCAAGGAGTGGTCAAGGGCTTTACTCGACTTCCAGGTAGCATACAAGGAAGATGTGGATAGGGTGATGACCATTATCAAAGAGGTTGCTGACGGTTTGCTGGAAGAGGAGAACTACAAAAATAGAATCCTCGAACCTATGGAGATACTGGGAGTTGAAGAGTTAGCCGACTCTGGGGTTACTATAAGAACCCTAATCAAAACCATACCTCTCCAACAATGGGACATTGGAAGGGAACTTCGACGAAGGGTGAAAAACGAGTTCGACAAACAGGGCATCGAGATACCATTCCCGCATGTTACCCTAGCAATAGGCGAAGAAGCCAGCCATGGAACAATCAATGTATACTTGAAAGAACTTGCCAAGAAGATGGAGAAATTCCCTTTAAAGTTTAAAGATGAAGAATCAAAAGACCAGGATACACATGATAAGAAAGAAAATAAAACCAAAACAGACTCCTCAGCATCAGTATATGGTGATGAACATACACAATCAGACCCAACCGAAGAAGGAGCAGATGATGGTGATAGTGATTAAGTCAAGTGATTTGTAAAGATAGAATTATTCTCTTTCTACGAAGATGGATACAGGCTTTATTAAATTATATAAATCGGGATATATTTCTTCAACGTATATGTTATCGTTATTACTGTCCTTAATCTCTATTATATCAGTGTTATCCGTATCTACTATCCAGTATACAGCTTTAAAATATCCATTATTTATATCTTCTATATATCCTGCTATATATAGGGTCTCTGTTCCATCATTATTTTCTATAACATATAGGGATGTTGCCGATCCCTTTAAATCATCTGTTGAAAGCTCATTAACTGTTGTTCCTAACCAATATGCCGGAACGGGTGTACCTGAGTTATCATACTGCCCTACTGTATAGAGATTGCCATTGTTACTATAATAAATATCCATTGCCATTCCATTATCTAATTGTGTGTGCTGGTCATTATTCCAATAATATGCTTCCCATGTACTATTATATGAATAAACTTCCGATATATATAATTCTCCGTTTTTGGAAAATATTGATGTAGGTATATAATAATCCATATCTAAACCAGTATGATATTCAGTAGCTGACCAATCACCGCTTGTATTTTTGAAAATAGTAGATATATATTCTGTATATTCTGTATTATTAGATTCATATATACCGGTAACATAGATATCACCATTTTCAATGAATATACTACTGACCAAATTTAAGTAACTAAAATTGGGGGGTGTTGGTAATGTTATTTGGGTTATGTCAGGACCGTCTTTCCATATACAAGGTTTTAATATATAATCAACTTGATCTTCAAATTTGCCTGCCACATAGACTATGTCGTTGTTTTGAGTGTCAACTGATATAGAATTAGCTTTCGGAATAATAGCTGAGCCATTGTCTTCAAGTATTATTTCCTCACAAATCCATGTATCAATATCAGGAGTACATTTGTAATATAAAGCTTTATCTATATCGTTTGCGGACATATATACAACACCATCATTAACAAATATATCGGTAAGAACTACATCATTTGTTGTTTGTGGTACGATTTGGGCATTTTGGATAAAATCATAATAAATATATGGATCATAATAATCTACATTAGACTTATTAACCGTAGCATAAACATTATTGAATAAATTTACTTCATCATTGTAGTTTGGTTCTATGGAGACGACTCTATCTTCAGTCAGATCTATTGTGATATGATATCCTTCTTCTAAACCTTCCTCAAACATGAATGAATCAATATTATTTATATCGTGATAGTGTACCATTAAGATAAATCGGCTTATCTCACTTGTTGTAGTATTTTCGTATTCACAGTATATAAGCCATGAATAGGTACCCGCTTCAATCTCACCTTGGATATAATCCTCATTGGAAGCATCACCTCCAAAGGCATAATGCTTGTCTATAAATCTGTTCATATCTTCCTGGGTAGTCATTTCAGGCCATCTCCATTCCCTGGTGTTTTCATCCAGATAAACGAAGTCTTTGTCCCCAGCATCACTCATCAGGAAACCTATATCGACTATTTTTGTATTAGCAGGTTTATTATTATATTGAATCTTTACAGTAACATAGTCACCTACTCCCAGTAATGCATCAGAATAATATTGACATGAAACAAAAACTATGATTAAAACCAATAAAAAACTTATTATACACTTTCTCATAGCTGTTACTCCTTTACTTAGATAAGGTTATCTAATATAAATTTTATCACATATTTAATAATCAACATCCAGATGTATAGAATATTTTCGCTTTATTATTGAGAGTCTGTAATAGCCAACAACTTACTATAAGTGTAAGATAAGACCAATCGTGAGATATGGATAGTATATGATTTTTGCTTCGTCTATAGTTTGATAATTAGGAATATCTTGAGGCCAGTAATAAGAAGCCCATGCTCCTAGACTAGAATAGAATCCTAAATTGCCGAATCGGTGGATATATTTTATATTTGCTATAGCTCCAACACCCATTGGAACACCAGGTATGAAAGAACCCTGTATGCCTATCTCGAATAGAAGTTCATCGGAGAAAGTATTGATAAATGATAACTTAGTATCAACTACTAATGAGAATAGATTGAAACCTACTCCCATTGATAATAATCTACTGAATCGGAAGTTATAAGATAATTGCCACATTGGTATTATATCTGAAAAAGCTTTTTCTGGATTAATGAATATTCCACTTCCAATATTAAGATAATTCATAGGTGGTAGAAGGTCTTCATTAATAGAGTTTAGTTTTTGCTTAATTGGGTCTGGGTCGATTATATCATCGATATCATTCTTTTTTATTATCTTAAGGCTTTCTTCGTAAGCTTTTTTGGCTTCTCTCATGTTTTCATTGTTAAACTCTTTATCGCCCTTTTTTACCAGCTCGAATACTTTTAGGACGGCTTTCATTCTATTTATTTCTTTTTCGATAGGTTCAGTATTGATTAGTTTAGTGAGTTCATTATCTATAATCATGTTGTATGCTTTTTCATATTCATTAAGAGCTGCTTGATAGTCTTCTTGTTCTTGGTAATTTTCGGCTTGTTCTAATATTTTCATGATTTCTGAAGCAGTTTTATAATCGTTTTTAGTTTTTTCTTCTACTTCTTCGCTATCACCGACATCTTCTATGACTTTTTTGTATTTATCATTGTATTCTATAATCTTTTGGTAAACCTCAAGGGCAGCATCGAAGTCGTTTTCTTCTTTATATTTCTCCATTTGGTCGTATAGTTCTTGAACATCACTTTCATATTGATTAATAAGTGTGTTATATATTTCTTTTTCTGGTATCTTTTTTTCATCATGAGTGACTGAATTCTGGAAGAAGTCTTCATCAATAGATTTAAAGTAATACTCTTTCTCGGGGTCAATAGTATCATAATCTATTATAACATAATGGTTTATCGCATCTTCAGATTGGTCTTCGAAGTAAGGAGTAGTGGTATCAATGGTAAAATCTTCTGTTTCGCTAATGTATAGTGTAGAAACGGTTTCTTTGGTGGTTTCCCATTCTACTATCACCCCATCGATTATTACCTCTGTTATTTCCGGTTCTGTAATGTATTCAGGGGGTTGTAAATTTTTCTTAATTTCTTCCAGGGCTATTTCTATCTCATCTTTCCTTTCTTTAAGCTCTTTTGATGTGGTAAATGAGATTTCATCAACCAAATCAAACATAGATGAACCGAGTTCACTTTCAAAGTTAAGGTTGATTATGACTTCCTTCTGAGCAATACTGTAGACATAGGAATCGACTTTCAATAAGTCATTTTCATTATCCAGGGAATATTCACCCATTATGATAACATTTATTTCCGCTTCCAGTGCAAATCTAAGTGTTGTAGAAACTTTATCCATATTTTTTATATTAAGTCCTACTTTTTGGGCAGCTTTCTCTGCTTCAGAATTGTCTATTAAATCTATACCAGTTTGTTGGTTTACTGAAGCATATACGGATTTAGATATCGATTGACTTAGATAATCGTATTCATCAAGACCGGTTTTATTTTCAAAGGGAAGAATGGCAATCTTTATCCCTATGTCCTGTGCCAAAAGATTAGTAGATAATAAAGTAATTAAAATGACAATAAGAATCATACTTATAAAATATCTTCTGCATTTTTTCATATCAAATCTCCTATTATTTAGGCATTGCTAGTTTTTAGTGTATTTTATTATAATATATCCCTTAAATAAAATATAACAAGTAACAGCCAAAAAAATCTATAAAATCTATCCTATTTTAGTTAAGTAGAAGTTTGAATTATCCCTTTTTTCACCATTATATAACAATTACCCAAGATAACCATTATCTAAATTAATTACAATAATTATT
>CAYUUC010000262.1:0-5309 GCA_964447635.1 uncultured Spirochaetia bacterium | reverse complement strand
TTTCCAGAAAAGAAGAACACATTAGCAATTTTCATACCGCTCACTACTGTTATTAAATATAACACCAAATATAATACAAAAAAAACGATAAGTTAAAAAACTGTTAACTTCTGACCAAGATTTAAGTGAAGTATATTATGATTAGAATACGAGCATCAGCATTAATCATGGAAAAAAACCGCATATTAACAATCAAGCACCGCAAGGATGGAAAAGAATACTACCTGCTCCCCGGTGGCGGTGTTCACATAGGTGAAACGATAAGACAAGCGGTGGAAAGGGAAGTCATGGAAGAACTGGGTGTAAAGATAGAAGCGGGGGAACTAATCTTCATAGCCGAATCCATCAAACCCGACGGACAGCGACACATCATCAGCCCGATTCTGAAATGCCGTATGATTAATCATGACTTTAAGATAGACGATGATGAAAGAATAGCGGGATACGACTTCTTTAGTATGGTCGAGTTGGGTGATGTAACCTTTTATCCAGACTTCAAAAAATACATCGCTGAATACATCGATAGAGGCAAGGTAAGTGATAAATTAGTTACTGTAGAATGGATAAAATGAAAATAAAAAAATAAATTTTATATAAATCTTGTTTTCTTTTTAGTTTATCTTATTACTTTTGACATTGATTAATTTTTCTGTTAAAATCTGATAAATTAGGAGATTCTTTTATGAAAAATAAATTTTAAATTATCACAGCTATGGTTATATTGCTCTTTTCATTATTTATCGCTTGTACCGATTATGGTGAGAAGTTAGAGTTTGATGGTGATGAAGTCTATTACATATCTGAAAATGTTGAGGAAGCAGAAGCACAGAAATTAGGCGAATTTCTCCAATCTACTGACTATTTTACCGGAAAAGGCTTTTCTGTACAGTTGGACAAGAAGGATGATGTTTATCTGGTCAGATTCGTTGTACAAGAACAAGCATATGAGGGTGAAGATTATATCAATATCTTTAGAGCATATGGGGAACAAATATCTAATACAGCTTTAAATGGCGAACCTGTAGAAGTTCACCTATGCGATGACACACTGACTACCAAGAAAGTCATCGATTAACCCGTAGTATACGCAATCCATTAAGTATAACCATTATAGATGCACCAACATCGGCAATAACCGCCATCCATAATGTCGCTATCCCCAGTAGAGCCAGGACAAGGAACACAGCTTTAATACCCAGTGCTGCGAAGATGTTCTGCTTGATAAGGCGGAGGGTTTTTTTACTTATCCGCTTGAGAATGCCTATCTTGCTTATATCGTTTTTCATAAGGACTATGTCTGCTGTTTCTATCGATACATCAGTACCACTACCCATCGCTATCCCAACATCAGAAACTGTTAGAGCGGGTGCATCATTGACGCCGTCCCCAACCATCGATATGCTGTGGTAGCTTTCCACCACCTTCACCTTCTCATCGGGTAGTAGTTCGGGATGATAGGTATCGATACCTGCTTCCTTAGCTATGGAATGAGCCGTTTCCTTGTTGTCACCAGTTAACATGATGATGTTTTCGATGCCTTTATCCTTAAGGGATTGGATGCTGTCATACACACCGTTCCTAAGCTGGTCTGATATGGAGATAGCACCTAAAAGTTCGTTTTCGTCTCCAATCATGACTATGGTCTTTCCTTCTCTCTCCTTCTTTAGGATGCGTTGGTGGTTCTCTTCTCCGCATAGACCGAGGTCATGGAAGAATCGGTGACTACCCAGAAAGTACTTACTCCCATCGATGATGCCTTCAATGCCTTTTCCTTTCAATACATCGAACTTCTCAAGCCTCTTCCCGTTATTAGAAACGCCCAAACCGGACAGGTAACCAGCTATGGCTTTACCGATAGGATGTTCCGAGTTCTCTTCCAGCAGATAAGCGATTTGGTGGAGCTCTTCTTTCCCTTTGCCATTAAGCGTTAATACATCCTCCACCTTCATCTTACCGTAGGTCAGCGTCCCGGTCTTATCGAAAGCAAGGTTCTTTATCCCGTCGAACTTCTCCAGATAGACCCCGCCTTTCACCAGGATACCTTTTCGAGAAGCCATCGCAATACCGCCGATGATGGTAACCGGTGTGGAGATGACGAAAGCACATGGACAACCGATTAGGAGGATGGTTAAAGCCCGGTAAACCCATTCCAACCATATTCCTCCGAAGAAGAGGGGGGGTATCACTGCGATGAGAAGGCATCCCAGCATGATTGCAGGTGTGTAGTAGTTGGAGAAGCGGTTGATGAAGTGTTCCAGCTTTGTCTTCTTGGTGCTGGCTTGTTCAACCATGTATATGATTTTTTTCAGCACGGTGTCCTCGAACTCGCTGTCCACTTTTACCTTGATGATGCCCGATAGATTGATTGTCCCGGCGAAGACCTCATCATCAGCCTCTTTGGACACAGGTTTGGACTCACCGGTTATGGGTGACTGGTCGACCTCGGCATTCCCTTCGATAACCTTCCCATCCAGTGGTATCCTTTCAGATGGTCGGATAAGTATTACCGAGTCAACCGTAACCTTTTCTACAAGCTCTTCTATGAAACCAGTCGGTGTGATGACTCTTGCCAGTTTTGGCTTTAAGTCCATCAGCTTGTTAATGGACTGCCTTGCCCTATCCACGGTGTAGTCCTCAATCTTGTGTGAGATGGCGAAAAGCATGACTATCACTGTAGCCTCGATGTATTCACCGATGATGAATGCCCCGATGATGGCGAAGCTCATAAGCACATTCATGTTAAAGTTGAGTTGTCTCAATCCATGGAAAGCCTGTATGTAAACTTTATACCCGGCAATAACCGCTGAGGACAGGTAAAAGCCCAAGGCGATATACTCCCTGTCCAGGCTGAGCTGAACGATAAGCCCAACTATGAATAGCCCGAATCCCACAAAAAGTGGTAACAGGTCAATGACCCGGCTTTTCAGCGGACGGGATTGGATAGGTTCTTCCTCTTTCTGGATAGGCTTATTGGCAATTTGGCAGGAATCGCACTCATCGGTTTTCTCAAGGCTTTCGTCAAGTATTGGTTCGGGGGTGAATCCGAGAGACTGTATTGCTTTATAGACGGCATATTCGTCGCCTTCATGCTCTACCTCCACGATGCGGTTTAGTGTATTGAATTGTGTATAGGTGATGCTGTCGATATGCTTGAACTTAGCCTTAATCATGTTTACTTCGTTTGGACAGCACATTTGTTTTATATAAAGTTTGGTTTTCATGGTTTTCCTTGTTGGTTTGGATTAATTAAAATTTAATGACGATTATGGGGAAAATCAATAAAAAGTCTTTCTGAAGTGATGTTTCAGGAAATGATTATCATTTTCATTTAGGGTTTACCGGTCATTACCCAAACCTAGCATTATATTGTGAAAGGCCGTGCTATATCAATAAGGTTTTATAACTGATTAAAAATGATTCATAATAAGCGATATGTCGTATAATGCTTTGTGAAAATGGAAAGCAGTATGTTAGAATAATCTAATTGTTTATTGGTTCATATATGTATTCTATTTCTTTTTCTACAGTATCTGCACTTTCTTTATTAACTGTGATATAGTTTAGTGTAGTTACATTCTCTTTTATTAGCAGACCTTTATCATTGTATTGAAATGTTGTATCGGATTCTGTTACGCTCATTTCAACTTCGGATAGTGTTTTTTTGTGTATCAAATAACCTTTTTCGTTGTATTCGTATGAAACCCTTTCAGAACCAAAAGCATGTAACTCATATGTAGAAATTAAATTCCAATCTTCATCGTATTCATAAATTTTTTCACCATTCTTTTCTGTTTCTCTTGCCAGTAATCCTTTTTCGTTGTATTCATAAGTGGTTTTAAATTCGTTTGTATTTTCTTGACCTTTTGGTGAATTGATTACAATAACGCTTATCTCTTCTATCAGTTTATTAGATTTATCATAGACATATTTAGTTGTTGTTTTGGTTATATGGTAGTCGTCCTGGTTGTAATAGTAATCATAATAATCGCTTCTGTATTTGTGGGTTTGTATTTCTTCAACCAGTTTACCCTCGTCATCATAATTGTATTCGGTGTTATAGTAAGATTCGATATCGTAATAGCCTTCCTTATGGTCTTTGTAATCATAAGTTTCTTCATGTTCAGTTTTTAATAAGCCCTCTTTGCCGTATTCATATTTTTTGATTGACGAGAACAAGCAGTTATATTCATCTTTACTGCTTATAAACTGTGAGAAGCTTTTTGTAACTTCTTTGATAAGATTGTTATTCTTATCGTAATGGTATATCGTTTCTGATTTGTCTTTATTGGATTCGGTGATGATTTTTTTAATTAATCTATAGCTGGGCTGTTTTTGGGAGAATAAATAAGAAGATACAATAAGCATTACAAAAACTAAAAATATAGTAGATATTTTTACTAACCTTTTCATAGTGTCTCCTATAGGTTTTTTATAATAACACCATTTTTTTAGATTATGCACCCATTTATTTTTTATATTATTTTCATGGAATGCTAAAATGCTTTTAGTATTGAAATCAACAACATTTCTACTAAAAACGAGCTTATCAATAGTGGAGTGTTTCAATATACTATTTTAAATAACTAATAGAATCTTTGAAATATGCTTCCCCCTTAGAACCGGACCTCTTAGTTGATGCCGCTATAGGAGCGCATAAAAGATAAGTAAAAAATAGGTTAAGTTTCCCCTTATCTGGTTTAATCCCTTTTTTATATGCTTCTACTGTATTGGATATGAGATTCGCCATATTTACTATATGCATATAGAATTCGATATAGTCAGTTTTTTCTTTTCCATAGAAATTGATCATTTCATTTCGGGCATCAGGTTCAGGGTCTCCATTATTTTCAGTCCAATGTTGAGCATATAATAAAGCAGTTGACTCATCTTTAGATATATTTTCAAACTCACCTTTAAGTATTTTTTCTATTTCATCCTTATTTATATTCCTCTTTAATGCTTCCGTAGCGTGCTTATATGTACAATAAACACATTTATTTACTCCGGTTACAGCGAGCATAATTTTTTTAGCAAATGACTTGGATAATTTATTTTCCTTTCGGATATTTTTGATTTTCTTTCTAAGTTGCATGGTCATTTTTATTTGATGGAAAAACTCTTTCGGTGTATGAAGGTATCTTTTCTTAAATTCTTTATTAATCATATCCCTACCCCTTTTATAAGTGTGGATTTTTCCGCAAAAAAGGAACTTTTTCAAAGAAGAATCCCCCTAAATCCCCCTTAATAAGGGGAATCGAATTTCAATCTTATTCCCCCCTTCGATAAGGGGGGTTAGGGGGGATTCTCCA
>CAYUUC010000261.1:0-5322 GCA_964447635.1 uncultured Spirochaetia bacterium | reverse complement strand
CAATAGGAGTTAATTACTGGTCAAAACCTGTGAATTCTATGGATACTATTTTTCCTTCTGACCAGCATATATCATATTTTCTACGGGTAACTCCTGATTTAACAGATAATACATAACAGGTAGAATCATCTACTTCTTTTACTTCTTTAACCTTGGGTTCGGCTAATTCATAAGAAGTAATATCCTTATCCACTCCATCTTCTGCATACTTATTAACAGCATTACTTACAGCTACTGTAGTACCATCCATCATGCTCATAAAGTCTTTCATCTCAGCACTGATTTTGGTTTGGTTATCATTGGTTTCTTCTTCTCCTCCATCACCACAGCAGATAAACCCGAATATAGCTATGATAGATAATATTATCACTATAAATCTTCTCATAGTAAAATCTCCTTAAATTAATTTACAAGATTTTACTAATATATATTTGACTTCTAAATTCACCAAAAAATAATTTGATTTTTTATTAAAAAAGTGAATATGTTTTTATACTAAAAATATAGTCTAGCAATACTATTATGAATTATCATAACTTCTCAACTCTACAAGCGGATTGTTTATATCTAGGTATCTTTGATTCTGGGTCTATTATGTCTTTCGTTAACATATTAGCTGGTGATTCTTCAAAATGAAAAGGCAGGAACAGTTCCCCTACTCCAACATTACCGCTTTCTTTTATTGGAACGGTAATCTCTCCTCTTCTGGATTTTAACTTCACTTTTTCACCATTCTTTAAGTTAAGTCGGCTTACATCATCAGGATTCATCTCCAGGAAAGCATCTGGTATGTATTCATTAAGAGGAGTTGACCTTCGTGTCATAGTCGCTGTGTGATATTGATAGAGGGTTCGTCCTGTATTCAACATAAAAGGATAATCATTATCCGGTTGTTCTTCATCAGCTTCATATTCTGTAGGTACCAATCTCCCTTTACCAATGGGGAATGAATCAATGTGTAACAAAGGTGTACCTGGATGTTCTTCAGTTGGACAAGGCCATTGTAGACCTTCTTCTTCGATACGCTCATAGCTTATTCCGGCAAAGGTTGGTGTTACTGTTCTCATCTGGTTGAAAATATCCATCGGTTCCTGATATTTCCATTCATGACCCATTCTATTGGCAATATCACGAATGATTACCCAATCTTCCCTAGCATCACCAGGCATCTCAACACACTTTCTAACTCTAAGCACTCTTCTATCTGTATTACAGAATGTCCCCTCTTTCTCAGCAAAAGCAGAAGCAGGTAAGACAACATCGGCAAGCTCTGCTGATGGTGTCATAAAGATATCCTGAACCACAAAGAAGTCTAGACGGTTTAATGCTTTTATTGTATGTTTCATATCCGGGTCTGTCATAACTGGGTTCTCACCCATAACCCACATCACTTTTACTTTACCATCATAAGCCAATCTGGTCATTTCAGTAGCGGATAATCCCAGTTCTGGGTCAAGTTTCTCATAAGGTATTCCCCATCCTTTTGCGAATTGTCTTCTTATTGTTTCATCTGTTACTGATTGATAACCGCTGAAGACATTGTATAAAGCACCCATATCGGACGCTCCCTGAACATTGTTTTGTCCACGTAGAGGATTAACACCTGTTCCTTCTCTTCCAAAGTTCCCTGTGATAAGAGCAAGATTGATTAGTCCAGTTACATTTGCTGTGCCATGAGCACTTTGGCTCATCCCCATTCCTGTTACTATGGACGCTTTCTCAGCATTACCATATAATAAGGCTACATCTATAATGTCATCTTTGGATACACCCGTTATATATTCGACATATTCAGGAGTATACATTTCCACAGACTTCTTAAGCTCCTCTAATGATTTCATACCGCCTTCAACCCGGCTATTGATAAAGTTTTCATCTATCAATCCCTTTTTAATTACCACATGAATCAATCCACTGATTAAGGCTACATCAGTCCCTCCTTTCTGTTTCAGCCATTTATAGGAATACTTGACTAGAGGTGTCTTTTTAGGGTCTACTACGATAATCTTTGTTCCGTTTCTAGCTCCTTTCTTAACATATGTTGCAGATACTGGATGAGTTTCGATAGGATTAGAACCAATAACGATAAGCACATCTGTTATCTCAAACTCAGGAACTGATGAACCCATTGCCCCGCTTCCTATTGTCTTTTTCATTGCTGTTACGGTAGAAGCATGGCATAGTCTAGAGCAATGGTCTACGCTATTAGTCCCGATTACACTTCTAGCAAACTTCATCATGAGGTAATTCTCTTCGTTTGTGCATTTAGCAGAGGAAAAGAATCCGAACGACCTTGGACCATACTTGTCTAGGTTTTCCTTAAATTTCTTTTGGATAAGGTCATACGCTTCTTCCCAGCTAGTTTCATGGAATTTCCCATTTTTATTTATAAGAGGTTTGGTCAGCCGGTCTCTATGGTTTACAAATTCATATCCAAAACGACCTTTAACACACAACCTCCCCATATTAGGCATAGCATTGTTACCAGTAGTCCTTACGATTGTGCCATCCTGTATCCACATATCCAGCTGACATCCTACACCGCAATAAGTGCATGTTGTCTTGATTTTCTTTTCCACCTTTCCAATATCCACTTTTTTAGTAAATGGTTTCTCAATTATAGCTCCTGTAGGGCACAATTGAATACATTCTCCGCATCCATCACATTCCGATTCCTTCCATACACCTAATCCAGCTACAATATATGCGGTTATACCTCTATTAGTAAAGGATAGGACATTCTTTCCCTGTATCTCATCACATGCTTTGATACATCTAAAACATTTGATACATTTTGATGCGTCATAGGTCAATACAGGAGAAGACTTATCAACAGGATAACCGAGTTCCTTCCATATAGATGGAAACTTTCTATGCTTAGGGTCGATGAGATTATACCTTTCTAACAATGCCTTGAACTCATCATCATAACTTCCATCATCTTCAAAATTGTGTTCAGAGGCGAGGAGGTCGAGTATTGTTTTTCTTTCATTTTCCAACTCATCATCAAAAGCGACTACATCTAATCCCTCTTTGACATAATTGGTGCATGAAGTGGTTAATCCTCTTACACCTTCTATCTTAACAACACAAAGCCTACAAGCTCCGGTCGGAGATAGTTTCTCATGCCAGCATAAACTGGGTATATTAATCCCATTTTCCTTAGCCACCTTTAAAAGGTTTTCTCCTTCCAGTGCTTTTATTTTTTTTCCATCTATCTTAATAGTAACCATTTTCATGGTTTGACTTTTCATTATTCTCTCCAATACATGTTAAATTTTTAAAATTTTAATCATAATAATTCATCAATATGGAAACTAATTGCACTTCTTAAGGGTAGGATATGTGATTGTCCCAAAGCACAAAGTGAGTCTTTCTCCATAGAAGTAGCTAAATCAAGCATTTTATTTAGTATTACCTCTTTCGACCTTCTATCGGTAGCATCTTTCAACTTCTCTATCATCATGACTAAATGACTCGAACCAACTCTACATGGGACGCACTTACCACATGACTCATGCTTGAAGAACTCTAATACATTCACAAGCATCTCATAAATAGACTTATCTTCATCCAATACAATCACAGCACCAGAACCCATAACTCCTCCCCGTTCTTTAGGGTAATCGAAGTCCATTTTTGTATCCAGATACTTTTCCGGGAAGAAAGTACCAGCAGCTCCGCCTATGATGACTGATTTTAACTTTTTATCATTTTTTATACCACCACCAAAATCATATATTATATCTCCAAGAGGTATCCCCATCTCTACTTCATAATAACCGGGCTTTTTGACATCTCCGCTTATGGTAAAGATTTTAGTCCCGGGGGATTTTTCTGTTCCATATTGTTTATACCAATCAGCACCATTTTTTATGATAGCAGGAACATGTGTTAATGTCTCTACATTATTGACAATGGTGGGCTGGCTGAAAACACCTTTTTCAGCCGGGAATGGTGGTTTATATCTTGGGTTACCTCTCTTACCTTCCAGAGATTCTATTAATGTAAACTCTTCCCCGCAGAGGTATGATCCTGCTCCTAGCTTCACTTCAATATCAAAAGAGAAGTCAGTTCCCAGTATATCTTTACCCAATAATCCCTTTTCTCTTGCCTGATTTAAGGCAATGTATGTCCTTTCGATGGATTTAGTATACTCCCCTCTGATATATATATACCCTTTCAATGCTCTGATAGCGACAGCAGATATCATTAATCCTTCTATATAGGTATGAGGGTCTAACTCCATCATAGAACGGTCTTTGAATGTGCCAGGTTCTCCTTCATCAGCATTACAGACAACATACTTAGGATGTTTATCGGAAGCCTTGGTATACTTCCATTTAATACCGGTAGGAAAACCAGCTCCTCCTCTTCCCCTTAAACCAGATTTTTCAATTTCTGCGATTATATCATCAGGGAGCATCTCTAAGGCTTTGCGATATGCCTCATATCCTCCTAGTTTAATATAATCATCGATACTTTCAGGATTTACTTTTCCTATATTCTTTAGTCCAATTCTAATTTCATTTCCCACGTTACACTCCTACCCATCTTGGGATTCATTCCTAATCTTGTTAATGATGTCTTTTACATTTTCCGGCGTTACATTAGTATAAACATCCTTATTAATCATCATAACGGAGGGTTCCCCACAATGACCAAGACATTCAGATGTTTCTAATGTAAATAGTCCATCAGGGGTCGTTTCATTAACATTTATATTCAATATCTTCTTTAGAGAATTCATCACAGATGTTTCATTAGCAATATTACATATATGTGTCTCACATACTCTAATGATATACCGTCCTCTGGGTTTAAGACTAAACATGCTATAATAATTTGCTACTCCGAAGACTGAACTTAGTGTTGTATTCAGGTAATCGGCAACCATTTTTAAGTCTTCTTCTTGCAGGTAGTTTTGAGGATTATAATTCTGTAATTCATGCAGGATGAGGATTATATTATCATTTGTGGGATTGTATTTATTAATAATATCATTTTTATTCATAATAATCTCTATCCTTATTATAGAAAAATTAAAATTTATTAATTAAATTCTATCTAAGAATTATAACATAGTCAATAGCTATTATTTTTAATATTTTGGTAAGCATTTATAGAAAAGATAAAAAAGTTTATAACTCTAATACTAGTTAATATATATGATAACTTCAAAAAAGATAAAATAACAATACAATTATTTAAAATTATATACTAATAACCCTAACTGTATATAAAAAATCAAATAAAGATTATTCTAATACGCTGTTAGTAGAAATGTTGTTGATAAATGTCTCCTCGTATTAACTTTAATAA
>CAYUUC010000260.1:0-5370 GCA_964447635.1 uncultured Spirochaetia bacterium | reverse complement strand
GGGTATCATTAAATTCAACCTCATAAACTAAATAAGTATATTTAATCCGTAGTATACCAAAATTGATGATTATTGCCGATTTTCTACGCTTATTTTGGTATTAATAAAACATACTCACATGTTAATATAAGTATTATAGAATATTAATATTTCCAAATTTTATTGAAGATTTGTTTACAAATTATATATGGAATTAACTCCTGCATTACGAATAAGTAAGGAAAAACAATCCTTATTAAAATTTCATCGAAGAGTGGATTTTATTATTGGTGTATAGGATACACTTAATCTATCTATTAATCCTTTAAGTTTCGCTCTTTTGGTCTTTATCATGTTCATTATCGTCATCATCGTCTTTTCCTTCGCTATCATCATCTTCTGAGTCTTCATCATCACCATCATCGCTTTCTGTCTCTGAAGTGACTTCTTCTCCTAAGGCATTATAAGAATAGATGACATTACCAGCCGGGTCGTATATCTCGTATTTATAAAGCAGACCAGTATCATCGTAATAGTAGACCTTATCGATGACATTGTCTTTATACTCCTGGACTTTAGCTCTGACGTCTTTTTCATACTCTGTTATGTATTTAAGACCCCTTTCTTCATAAACCATGATATTGTACTTATCATTGCCGTTCTCGTCATAGTAAGCTATTTCGCTGGATATTAGCTTTAGTTCCTGATAGACCTGTTTCAATGCGGGTTTATCGTCGCTGTTAGTATATGAAACAGCACTTATATAGCCTTTATCGTAAGTCTCGGTTATCCGTCTTTTACCTTGGCTATCATATCTAATGATGGAAGTGATTTCACCCCGCTTATACTTTTCGATGAGGACCGGTTTGCCTTCCTGGTTCATATAATATATAGATCGTCTAAGGTTGCTTTCGGACTTATCTACAGTGGTTAGGTTGTTTAATTGGGGGAATGTGTAGGACATGACTTCTAACTGACCATAGTAGAAGGAAAAACCGGTAATTTCTCCCTGCTCATAAAAAACCTGATAATAGTAATCATTGTTGGGAAGCTGACTTTCCGCTTCTAATTCATCTTTAAAGTCCCAGCCGAATGAGTAGGCATTGAATTTCCTCCGTGAGAAATACTTTTCATCGGTATCATTATCTATCTGGGCATAGATTGAGCCTATCAAACCTAGGGTTAGAATTGCAAAGACTGCGATAAAGATTAAAATTCGGTGAGATTTCTTCAAACTTAATTTCCTCCATGGTCTTTCTTATATTAATAGGATTGGATGAGTTTACCTGTCCTTTGTTTAATGCAACACTAAAAGATAAAAAATAAATAAAAAATCATGAAGTTTTTCAGTATGTTTTTATTTTTCCTTCATCATGGGTTAGTTCACATTTAGTACTAATCATCATCCACACACCATAGGCATTCATTGACATCGGTCTCCGGTTCGTCGGTACAATCTTCCTGAAGCTCACATACACCAGAGTTATCACCGCATCCCATTGTGTAGAGCTGACATGGGTCACCTTCGCTTAAACCTTCACATAGGTAGCTTGGGTGCGGAGCGTTTGCTATAAAGAGGAAGCCTATGAATATGAATAAAACTGCGACTAATAATATATTACGGATATTTTTCATTTATATTTACCCCCTAAATTTTGACTCATATATATATAATATATCTAAGTTTTATATTTTTTCATATTTTTAGACAATGATTGAATAGGTAATGTTTATTTTATTTTTGATATGTTAAAGATTTTTAATTATTTTTAATATAGTCATAATAAGCAATTAATATAAGGTAGATTCGAAATAGTATAAAATTTATTTGAGGTAAGAAAATGAAAAAGTATTTAATCATTATTTTAAGTTTATTAGTTGGGTTAATGATGTTCTCATGTACTCCTGGAAGTATAAACATAACCATAGAACCGGAAGGTGCAGGAACTGTAGAACAAGTTAACAACGAAGACGGCACAATCACACTTATAGCTACCGCAAACGAAAACTATAGGTTTGAATGCTGGCGACAAGAAGGGAAAGATGATGTCTTCTATAATAATTGTCCTTTTACAATGGATGGTAATATGAACATTACCGCAGTATTCTCGGAATTCGTCATCCAAGAAACCACATACGATTTTGAACCCGGTAATATCGGGGGATGGTCTTTAGGCGGAGCAGAAGAACCTCATGTACAGACAGATTACAATCCTGCAGATAGCACATATGCTCTACAATTCGGTCAAGTAGAACCTACCCCCGGCGGAGAATCAGTCCCGATAAGCAATGGTCAGGTGAGTTATATAGAAATGGAAGGGATAACACTGACTCAAGGAACAGACCTGACTTTCGATTATAAAGTTAGTTCAGAGGACGGCTGGGATGGTATGAATGTGTATCTTAACGGTGATATGACTGAAGACAATGAGATTAGCGGGGAAATAGATTGGACAACATATTCATATGAGATTCCAGAAGATGGAACTTACACACTTAAAATAGAATACTACAAAGATAGTGTATACTCTGATGGTATGGATTGTATGTGGGTTGATAACATATCCATGACATCTATGCCTCCTACTCCTAAGATTAGCGTTGCTGGTGTTAATAACGGGGATATATATTCAAGGAAAGTCTTAGCTGATGAACCAGCTGAACTTAAGTTTAACATAAAAAATAATGGCGGAGCTGATTTACACCTTTCTCCTATTTCACTCTCTAATAACAAATTCTTCATTGATAAACAACCGGATTCCGTGATTGCTCCGGGAGAAAACAGTGACCTTATACTAAGCGTCACAGTAGGAGATGGAGAATCCGCTTCTACCAATGTTAGCTTCCTCAATAGCGACCACGAGAATAACCCATTCTCATTCGATATCGACGTGGAAGGTATAGAAGGCGGTTCTGGATGGTTGTTCATGATGTATATGGCTGGCGATAACAACCTGGAAAGCCTGCTATGGGGTGATGTTAACGAATGTGAAGTAGGGCTTAACGAGATGGACCCCGCTTTAAGAGATATAGTCCATGTTATCGTTCTATGGGATGGTATAAATGCTCCTGATAACAAGCTATACGAACTGGGTCCAGACCCCAACGGTACTCCTGGCAACGAAGGAACTACCCTCGGACCAAATACGGTTGAACTTACCGATGGATGGTTCACCGGCGAGTTGAATATGGCTGATGGAAATACCATTACTGAATTTGTAAACTATTGTAGGAATAAGTATCCCGGTATGAATGATGTATTGATACTATCCGACCATGGTGCCGGAGTTAAATCCCCTGATGGTAGAATGAGAGCCGGATGGGGTGACGAAGGTGATACCCTATACACCAACGAAACGGCACAAGCCTTAATCGATGCAGGATGCGAGAGCATGCCTCTTAAAATCATCGGTCAGGATGCATGCCTAATGGGTATGGTGGAAGAAGCACATGAATACAGAACAGTAGCTGAATTCCACGTCGCTTCACCGGAAAACGAACAAGGTGATGGATGGGAATTCGATGATTGGATGCCTGATATGACACTAACTTCTCTACCGAGAGATGTTGCACAGATAATCGTAGAATCATACAGGGATGATATTGGTGGTTCTTCTCAGACCCTTACTGCAACAGACCTGTCCAAATGCGATGCTTTGAAGACTGCTATCGATAACATGGCGGCAGAGCTTTACATACACGGCACATCATCATTACTGCCATCATATGGGGCTTATCTGGGAGACTTCACCAAAGACATAGCCAACAACACTTCTCTCGACCAAGACCTAAGAGATGCAGCAGAAGATGTATTAACCGCACTTGGTGAAGAAGTCGTTTACGGTTGGGCAGGCTCTAGTATCCATGGTGGTTATGATGGAGAAGGACCTGTTATTCAGGATGGTTTGAAAATAGAAACTTCATCTGCTAGTTGGTATACTGACCAGCCATACAGCGACCATGGCTTGATTGACTTCTGTTCTACTTCCAATGATGGTATTGTAAACACATGGGTAGAACTGCTTGAAGAATGGGATTAATCATAGATAAAATATAACATAGTTATTCACTTAAAGAAAGGGTCTTTCCTTATATAGAGGACAAGACCCTTTTTAATTAGACTGCTGATTAAAGAAAGGAAGTATATAATGCAATATAAGAAGATGAGGAATACCGGTGAGACTGTCTCAATACTGGGTTTCGGGTGTATGAGGTTTCCAGCAAAAGGCGATAAGATAGATAGAGACAAATCATTCCAGATGCTGAAACATGCTTATGATGAAGGTATTAACTATTATGATACAGCATATCCCTATCATAAAGGAGAGAGCGAACCATTAGTCGGTGAGTTCCTCCAAACTATTGACAGGAGCAAAGTCTACCTCGCAACTAAACTCCCCACATGGCTTATTAACGGGGAATCCGATTATGATAAGTATTTCAATGAACAGCTGGAGAGACTCAAAACGGATTACTTCGACTTCTATCTTATACATACAATCGTAGACGGACTGTGGAACAAGTTCAAAGAGACCAATGGTTTTGACTTCCTGGATAGGGTCTTGTCTCAAGGCAAGATTAAGCATGCCGGATTCTCTTTTCATGGTGGGAAAGATCTATTCAAAGAGGTAATCGATGCTTACGACTGGGAGTTCTGTCAGATTCAGTATAACTATGTCGATGAGGAGTTTCAAGCCGGTAGGGAGGGGCTTGTTTATGCCTATGATAAAGGTGTGGATGTCATCATTATGGAACCTTTGCGGGGTGGAAACTTAACCATAATCAATGATGAGATACAGAACGCCTTCGACAAAGTGGATACCAAGAGAAACCCTGCGGAATGGGCATTAAGATGGCTATGGAACCAGAAAGAGGTGGACATCGTTCTTAGCGGTATGTCCAGCATGGAACAGCTTAAGGAAAACATCGTAATCGCTTCCCAGGCTAAGCCAAACAGCCTAAGCGATAAGGAGATAAAGCTGTTGGACGAGGTTAAAAGGATATACAAGGAGAGAACCAAAGTCAACTGTACTTCCTGTCGATACTGTATACCCTGTCCCAGTGGGGTTCACATACCTATGTCCTTCATGCATTACAACAATGCTTACATGTTTGATGATGTTGAGAAGGCTAAATCGGAATACCTCAGCGCTTCGGAGAAGTATAGAGCGTCTAACTGCACGGAATGCGGTGAATGTCTCAGTAAGTGTCCGCAGGATATTCCGATTATAGACAGGTTAAAAGATGTGGTTAACCTGTTTGGGGAATAACCTTCCTGAAAGATCATCTAAGTAAAATTTTGATTTTTCGATTATTCCATGCAAGATGCATTAAACTGGAATATTAAATTCTTATTAGATTCAATATCTTCAAGAAAACTGCTTGATATTG
>CAYUUC010000259.1:0-5380 GCA_964447635.1 uncultured Spirochaetia bacterium | reverse complement strand
TTTTTAGATAAACCTAATTTTATTTATTACCATAAATTAAATGAAATTGGTATAAAAAATAATAAAATAATCATGGAAAAAAATTAATAGACCTTTATTATATTCTTAATATTAATCTATAACACAATAAATGAAGTCGCAATATGAATATCAATAATTATCCTGATACCAAAAAGGAACAAGAAAAGACACCGAAACCAGACTCCCCAACAGCAACGCAGAAAAAGAAGTATAACAAAATTAGAGTCCATACATATTATAGCCTATCAAAGATATACGGAAACCTACATAAGTGGGAGGGTTCACTATTCTACATCAACAAAGCAAAATCCATCTATGATAAGCTAGGTTACCGCTCCCTTAAAGCTACACTCGAGATACAGCTGGGGAAAGCACTATGGTTCACCAAAGACAAAAACCAGGCTATACAAACCATAAACCAGGCTGTGGAAATCGCACGGAAGAGTCGAAAGAACAAGATACTCGGTAAATCATTGGGCAAATTAGGCTTTATGTATGAACAAAAAGGGGATTACAATAAAGCTTTGAGGTGCTACCAGGAGGAGCTTCAGGTTAGGGAAGCAACCGGCGATAAGTATTATATATCAAACGCACTGAGAAACATCGGTGTAATGCTAAACTATAAAGGAGAATATGAAGAAGCCTTAAACTACTTCAATAAGTCAATTATCATCAAAGAAAAGATTAACGACAAATACGGTATCGCTATATGCTATTTCAATATAGCAAAAGGATATAAGATACAAGGGAAGATGGACACCGCTTTCGATTACTATAAAAAAGCACTTCATATACAAGAAGACATCAAGGATAAACACAATATCGCAGAAACCCTAAACCTACTAGCCAAATCATACTACGACCGACATAAATATGAAGAGGCCTTATCCTACTTCCAGAAACTCCTGAGTGTTTACAAAGAAAAAGGAAAGCTGGCTGGGCAATCGGATACTCTGGGTTATATCAGCATGATATACTCTTATAAGGGTGATTACGACAAATCCATTCAATACCTTAGCAAAGCCATAGAACATAATGACCAGCTCAAAGATGAGAAGATAGAAACCCGTCTTACCGAGAGTCTCGCCCATGTCTACTATAAGAAGGGAGAGTTGGACACCGCCCTAACCTACTATCAACGGGCATACACCCTCTACCAGAAGCAAGGGAATGCTTATCAAATCTCCCAACTACTGAATAGGATGGGCTTCATCTATTATTATAGGGGCGACTTTAAGCGAGCAATGAGCTATATCGAGGATTCACTCAAGATACGGAAGGAGTTGGGAGATGAGCTTGCCGTATCCAAATCCCTCAACAATATAGGCATACTCCTATCAGAAAGGGGTAAGTTCCCCAAAGCAGTCAAGTATCACCAGAAGTCCTTCCATATAAGGACTCAGCGTGGGGATAAGGCAGAGATTGGACATAACTATGCCTTCCTCGCCTACGCATATATCGGTATGGGTAAGTATAAAGAAGCCCTGTCCACCTCCCTGCTACACCTGCGAAACATCAGAGAAATAGGAAAGGATGTGGAGCATGGAAAGACAATGCTGGGCATAGCCTTGATACTATCGACCACTCGGGGTCTTTCCGAAGGAGAGAAGACGATAATGACCAATATCTGCGAGATTACCAGATTACCCTCCAGCCCGACCGACTTCTTCCAGTCATCCATAGAGGAAGCAAGGCAAGCCAGTTACTACGAGACACTTATCCCGGCATTATATCAATACGGACGATACCTGTATATCAGTGGTAAACAGGAAAAAGGCATTAACCTTATAAAAGAAGCGAAGAGCTTATCTAAGGAAACGGGCAGAGAAATAGAATTGAGGAAGATAAAGAAGATTTGTCAGGATATCGGATTGAGGTTTAATTCAATATAAAGTTACCGGGAAGGGGCTTACCAAACCACTCCCCGATAAACTACCGATTATCAAGATGTTTCTTACCAGCAAGACACAGACTTTTCATAGCAAATGATCAATAATTGCTGTTTGATAACATCTTTATCTATGTTAAGATATGTTTATATAATTAAGCAAGAAACCTTACCCTTTGGGAAAGAAAGAATAACATCCCTTTTATAATAATTTTATATATTATAATATCATTTTATAATAAAATGTGAATGATAACTAACCTTAATTTAAAATATATTAATGTGTTATAGTTGTATTATTAAGCAAGTTAGAACATTATCGCTATCGACAAATAAAATATATAAATATTTTCACTAAATTCAAATATAAGCTTATGATTTTATGAAATTTATTTTCTTCGAGAAATTTAACGAATTTATCGTAAAATGATACATCATACTAATACCATCTACTACAAAGTCTAAACAAGTCTTTAACTAGGTAGGGTATATTTTACATGTAAAGTTAAATTACAGAGTGTGTAACTTAAGTTATATGTTATGAAACATTTACTCTTTTTGTTATAAATGTTACACCTACGCTTCTCCTCCGTCTCTGGACAGATAACCAGCCTTCTGTATCATCTCTAATAGCTCGTAGAACTTCTTATCCACAGGTTTTAGCTTTTTCTCCAATTCTGATAAAGCCTGACTTACCCGCTCTATAAGCATCTCATAGCTACTACCTGTCGCATAAGGACTTCCGCGAAGCAATTCTGCAAACTCTGCCACGCTTATAGCTAATCTGTAATAGGGGGAAGTTGCCATGAAATCACCTCTCACCTGTGATGTATCCAGTGTATTATTCACCTCAAAAACCTTATCTGCGGTATCATTCTTCCATCTAAGGCGTATCTCATACAGGATATCCTCTATCGAACGGAAGTTCGGCTGAAGTGTCAGCTCATACACAGCGGTTACGCTATGTAAAGCACCAATCTCTCCTGCATCCACAGTATCATCACGAAAGTCTTCCTTATCCAGCTTACGATTTTCGTAGCCGATTAATCGATACTTATCCACCGTCTCCGGATTGAATTCTATCTGTATCTTAACATCACGGGCAATCTCCTGTAAGATTGATATCAGCTTCTCACCGAACAGCCTCTCCGCTTCCTCTATACTGTCTATATAACCATAGTTGCCGTCGCCTTTGTTAGCAAGCTGTTCCATAAAAGTATCCTTATAGTTACCCATACCGAAACCGAAAGTGGAAAGGGTTATGCCCAACTCCTTGTAGCTGTTCACTATCTCGAGAAGCTGTGCAGGTTCTATCCAGCCTACATTGGCATCTCCATCCGAACACAGGATGACCCGATTTACCCCGCCTTCTATGTAGTTCTCGGAAACCATCTCGTAGGCTATTCTTATACCGCCTTCTGCATTGGTAGAGCCGGAAGCCTCCAGGTTGTCTATGGCTGTTAGTATTGCTTCTTTCCTCTCAACCTGGGTTGACTTCATATAAGGAGCTGCTTCGCCAGCGTATACTGCGATACCGACATAGTCATTCGGTTTGAGATTCTCCAGCAGTATCTTAAGACTCTTCTTAATCAGAGGGAGTTTGTTCGATGGGCGCATAGAACCGGAAACGTCGATTAAAAAGACCAGGTTAGCCTGTTTGCGCTCATCCCCTTTTACATCCTTACCCTGTATCCCGATTCTAAGGGTGTGCTTACCATCCCGGAACATGGACGGGGCTATATCTGTTATGACTGCGAATACACTATCATCCGGAATGATATAGTTATAGTTGAAGTAGTTTATAAACTCTTCTGCCCGGACTGCTTCTTCCGGTGGTAGCTGGTTGTTCTGCATTAGATACCTTCTCGCTATGGAGTATGAACCGGTATCAACATCGATAGAGAAGGTGGAGATTGGTTCTTCTTCAGTATCGGTTTCCGGATTGATGCCATAGTCTTCATAGTCTTCACCGCCAAGGTCCATATCATCCGGAGGAGCTTCTCCGCCACTATTATCATCACTTTCTTCTACATTGAAGCTATCATTTTCACTAATGTTCTGGTTATTAGTCTCGTTATTAAGGGTGCTGTCGTTATTTTTAGAGTTACCATCAGGACCTCCGCCTGCACATGCTAATAATCCTGTTATGATAAATAGAAATATTAATGAAATTAATATGGTTTTAGAAAAGTTAGTATTATTCATATATTTTCACCTCATATATAAAGATATGGTTTAATAACACTAACATTTATGATGTAAATCTTTTTATGGGATAAAAAAATAAAAACCGTTTTATCTCTCTTTCAACTCCAACAGAACTTTAACAATATCATCTTCGAAGATGCCTTTATGGTTCTCATATATCTGTTCGAGTTGCTCCAGCGGGACTTTATAGCCTTCGTAACCGTTTTTAGCCACCAGGTTTTCGAAGAAGTTTGCCACGAAACAGATATGGTCTCCCTGAGAGATTTTGAAGCTGTTAACCTTACGCGGGAAGCCCTTCCCATCAAGCTGTTCATGATGGTTGAGGATAATCTGTGATGTTTCCTCGGGCAGTCTTAGCACTTGTTTGGCTATTCTGTATCCATATACGGGGTGCGATACTGGGAGGTTCATGTCTTCTTTGGTCGGGTTGATGCCTTCCTTCTCGTTTATCTTATGGAAGGATACCTTGCCGATATCGTGTAGTAGTGAACCAAGGGCTATCTTGTAGGTTCGCTTTTCGTTAAGGTCTAGCCTATATGCGATGTATATGGCATGAATGGTGGTCTTTATCAGGTGAGAAGTTAGATGGAAGCCGAAGTCAGCGGTGGTGATGACGTCCAGGAAGGAGAAGTAATGCTCCTGCACTTCGGTCATGAGTAGCTTTATGATTGAGGAAAGCTTCTCAATGAATGCCAGATTCTTACTCTTGGACTTGTTGAATACGGAAAGGATTTTGGTATAGGCATCGACGCACTGTTCTACGATACTCACCCTATCCAGCTTGAGTTCCTGCTGTTGTACTGTGGTTGCTTTCTCCGGGGTTTGTTCTTCTTCTTGCTTCATCTTGTCGATTTCGGTAACCAGGGTTTCTTTGAGGAGTTGTATTTGGGATTTCCTTTCTTCTTTAGTTGCGTATACCCCCTCATCCAGCATAATCCCGAATGTATAAGCCTCATAAACCCCCTTCATAACGAAATTGTTGATGTCTATCAATTTGAGCGGGGTATTTGCCCGGAGTAAAACTTCGCCGTCTTCTGTTATCAATGGTTTGGAAAAAACCATCCCTTCTCTTAATTCACTTAATTTTATTGATAGCATAAAATTTTCCCATAAATCCTTATCAAAAAGAATTAGGATATGTAAGCGGTATTATAAATCCTCTTCTTTCATAGAATATACTATTTTCTTATTTAAAAAAATACCTTTTCAGAATAAAAATCCGACAATCCTGATAAGTAAACCAAAAAGCATATAATTAAAAAG
>CAYUUC010000258.1:0-5391 GCA_964447635.1 uncultured Spirochaetia bacterium | reverse complement strand
ATAAAGATAGTAATAGATATGAAATCAATATAGAAGATATCTATGAACTAAACCACTATATCGTTATTCCTTTAATTCATGCTGATACATGTGTCGGAGGTTTAGTACTAAACTCCAAGCAAAGTATATATAATTATGATGAACAATTAAAAATAATCATAACCTCAGCTAATTATCTAGCTTCATCTTTATATAATATACAGCTTTACGAACAACTCAAGAAGAAACTAAATGAAAACCAGAAACTAAATGAACTAGCAAGGAAAGTTAACTCTGAGTTGGATTTAGATAAACTAATGGAAACAACCATACAATCATGTATAGACCTTATTGGAGGAGAAAGAGGAAACATTTTCCTCTATGATAAAGGTCTGGATGCGCTAGTGATAAAGGCTTCGGCAAGTCAAACCCTCATCACACCCAATATTAAGTTTAAACCAGGAGAAGGAATAGTAGGAAAAGTATATATGACCGGTGAGAGTTATGTGGTTAATGATACATCAAAAGATCCTAACTTCAAGAATCGTCCGGATAGTCCCCGTACGATTAACTCCTTACTGGAAGTGCCTATCAAAACCTTAGATAAGACAATAGGCGTATTAAGCATAGATAACAAAGATGGAGGTTTCAATCAGAACGATATGGAACTCCTATCCACATTAAGCTCCCATATAGGGATTGCCATAGAGAATGCTACCCTTCATAAAGAGCTGAAAAGATACACCATAAACCTGGAAAGATTAGTTAAGAGAAGGACATGGCAGTTAAACAAAGCCAATAACGAGTTGGAAAGACAAAACCACCTACTCAAAGAAAGGAACCACATTATCGAAAACGACCTGGAAATGGCAAGAGCTATCCAACAGCAAATACTACCTACTGTAGAACCGGAAATACCGAATTTCAAGATTTCCGCTCGATATACACCTATGGACCAATTAGGCGGTGACTTTTACGACTTCTTCTATCTGGACAGAGGTAAGGGATTAGGCTTTATAATTAGTGATGTATCCGGTCATGGACCAGCCGCCGCATTTATCACCGCTATGATTAAGATAGCTTGCAAAAGTCTTTCCGATGATGTATTCAAATCACCTAAACTACTACTCAACCTGGTTAACCAGAGGATTATCGGTTATACATCTTCCAATTTTATTACCGCTTTCTATTGCTACTTTGACCTGGAGAAAGCTAAACTGCGGTATGGCTGTGCTGGGCATAACAGACCGATATTAATCAGGGAAGGGAAAGTCGTGGAAGAATTATATGCTAAAGGTAGGATTCTGGGATTTATGGAAGACGCAGACTTCCAGGAGAAGGAAATGACTTTAGCAAAAGGAGACCGCATTTTATTCTATACTGACGGGCTTAGTGAAAGCATCAACCTCCAGGAAGAGATGTATAGCAAGGAAAGAATCGTCAAGATGATAATCGATACTTATCATAAAGATGTAAAAGATTCCTTAGAAGAAATTTATCATGATATGCTTAACTGGGTAAAAAATGAGAGAAGAATTCAAGATGATATAGCTATGGTAATGTTTGATTATACTAAATAATATACTTACCTTTTTCTGTTGTTAAATTGATAAAATAACATCATTAATCATAAACAAATGGAGCAATAAATGTCCAACTCCAAACTCTCGGTGAGTAAGCGTTCTAGCTTTGTGGTTCAATCCGAAATTAGGAATATGTCCATAGAAAGCGATAAAATCAACGGAATAAACCTATCACAAGGAATATGCGATGTCGACCTCCCAAAACCTGTAGGAAGAGGAGCAAAACAAGCTATCGACCAGGGAATTAACCAATATACCAGATACGACGGGCTTCAACAGCTAAGAAAAGCTATCGCAAAGAAAATGAAACAGTACAACAATATTACCGCTGACCCTAATAAGAACATTACCGTTTCAGGAGGTTCAACCGGTTCGTTCTACTGTGCATGTATGGCATTGTTAGATGAAGGAGACGAGGTTATCCTCTTTGAGCCATACTATGGATATCACCTTCAAACACTACTAGCTACAAATACCGTTCCAATATATGCTAAACTGAAACCACCCAAATGGGACTTCGATATCGACGAACTGGAAAGCATCATAACTCCCAAAACACGGGGGATTATGATTAATACACCGGTTAACCCTTGCGGAAAAGTCTTCAATAGGTCTGAGCTTGACACTCTAGCAGACTTCGCCATCAAGCACAACCTTTTCGTGTTCACCGATGAAATTTACGAATACTTCATTTATGAAGGCTATAAACACATTAGTCCTGGTTCGCTCCATAAGATAAATGATAGGACAATAACGATATCAGGTTACTCCAAGACATTCAGTATTACAGGATGGAGAATTGGATATTCTGTTTGTGATGAAGAATGGGCTCAAATGATAGGCTATATGAATGACCTAATATATGTCTGCGCACCAGCTCCACTACAAATCGGAGTAGCCAAGGGGATAAATGAACTCCCCAATGAATATTATCAGAGTTTAAGCAATGAATACCTCAAGAAACGGGATAAGCTTTGTTCTGTTCTGAATGAAGTAGGATTGACCCCCTATATACCGCAAGGGGCTTACTATGTCCTAGCAGATAACCGCAAGTTAAAAGGGAATACCAGCAAAGAGAAGGCGATGTGGCTTTTGGAGAAGACCAAAGTAGCTACTGTTCCCGGAGAAGCATTTTATCATGATAATGGTGGGGAAAACCTTATCCGATTTTGCTTTGCCAAATCAGATAAGGATATAGACCTTGCATGCAAAGCTTTGATGAAAATTAAGAATTAGTAATTAAAAAGGGCGCATCATTAATATGATACACCCTTTAAATCTATGTTAAGGTAATAAATATTAGATAATTAGAGTGGTATTTTACATATTAAAATATAACACATTTTTTGATAAATTGAAATTAAATCTTCTTAATATAAATATTAAATGGAGTTAATAAATGTCAGTTGTAAGATACTTTAACTGGAACCATAAAACCAAAGCAATAAACTTTATTGACCAAACACTCCTCCCACTACAAGAGAAAATTCGAACCTTTACCGATTATAGAGTACTAGCCGATGCTATAAGGCATCTCGTAGTAAGAGGGGCACCGGCCATCGGTATCGCAGGGGGATACGGTGTAGCTATAGCCTCACACCATGAGAAGGCAAAAGACTTGCAGGAATTGAAAACCAAACTAAAACAAGCTATTGATGTACTATCAAAAACAAGACCTACCGCTGTTAACCTATTCTGGGCACTAAAGCGGATGGAAAATATAATTGATGACCGGAACATAAGATCTATCGATCGACTAAGAGAAGAGATAACCAACGAAGCAATATCCATCGATAATGAAGAATACAAACTAGGAGTCAAGTTAGGAGAAATAGGTTCGGAGATTATACCCGATAAATGTATTGCCCTAACCCATTGTAATGCCGGGGGACTTGCTACTAGTGGTATGGGCTCTGCCTTATCGGTGTTCTACTACGCAAGAGAGAAAGGTAAGGATGTAAAGGTATTCGTTGATGAAACCCGTCCACTCTTACAAGGAGGAAGGCTAACAACTTATGAATTGATGAAATGGGGGATAAAATGCGAATTGATATGCGATAATATGGCTGGATTGGTAATGAAGACTAAAGGAGTTAACATGGTTTTAACCGGATGTGATAGAGTAGCATCTAATGGAGACACTGCTAACAAAATTGGAACTTATTCCCTATCTGTTCTGGCTAAGTATCATAATATACCAATGTATATCGGTTGTCCATTAAGCACTATAGATTTTGACCTTGAATCGGGCGAAGAGATACCGATTGAAGAACGAAACCAGGAAGAAGTGACTAATTTCCGTAGTGAAAGGATAGCTCCTTTTAATACCGCTGTGTACAATCCCGCCTTTGATGTAACCCCTGCTAAGAATATAACAGGTTTTATAACTGAAGAAGGGATTATTACACCTCCTTTCAAAGAGAATCTGGCAAAGCTGAAAAAGATTTGGGAAAATAGGAAACAGCAGAAGATTGGATAAAATTAACCGAAATGGCATATAGATTGATAACCAATTTGGCATATTTTTTGATATAATAAACCGATAATTATTATTAATAGAGCTATTGATAGAATACATCATATAAATCTGTATTACTAGTACTAATATGCATCTTGTGGTGTTGTATAAAAATACAGAAGTGATATAATAGTATTGTATAGAAAGATTAAATAGACAGGAGTTTTTAAAGAATTGCGAAAAAGAACAGCAATATCAATCTTATCATTTATTATAATTATACTATTAAGCCAGTTATCCTATGCTCAATCCGGAGACAGCAATATAAAATATCAAAGCGAATTCGATCCTTTTTCACTATATCGATTATCAATGGGTGGTTTTTCATTCACCAATATATTTGATAGCTATGCGTTTTTATATAATCCTTCCATAGTCCCAATGCAGAAGTATAACAATAATTTTATCATATCCGGATTCCAAGGTGTAATACCTATCAGCAATACATCCAAATTTTACCCTTTTATAGATTATGAAGAATTGGATAGCAATCGGGATAATGAGGAATACCTAAGAAAGTTCCACTCCCAGAAGGCGTCCTATGGTTATTCAGGTCCTTTTCAAATGATGTTTCTTAATGATTATTTCAGCGGAGGGATCTTTATCAATTCATATAAGCTAATCATGGAGTATTCCAGCGAAGGCATCCCACCAACCATGAAAGAGTTCAGAGTTAATAAGGATATAATGATTACATTTGGTATCAACTATCCTTTCGCTATACATCTATCTGATGATATAGATGATGACTTAACCATAAGTGTTGGAGGTAGATTTAAATATCTACAGAGGGACTCTTTTACTTCTAGTTTAACAGGAGAAGAGTTCTTAAGTTTGACCGACTACTCAAACCAACCGACCACGCCTGATATATTCAAACAAATCACTGGAGGTTACTATAGGTTTAACCTTATCGGTTTTGATTTTGGTGTTACGGTTAACTATGATATCTATCTATTCTCTGCGGTTTTGAATAATGCTTCATTGCCGTATGAAGGGGTTGTTGGGTCCAGGTTTACCGGTAAAAGGTATGATGAAAATGATAACGAGATACCTTTATCAGATGATATTTACATAATACCGGCAAAGTTAAATCTATCCGGTGGTATAACATTAGATAGATTGATTAATAGCAGTGTTATTTCTAATACATTCATTGGAATTGATATTACGGATATCTTTAACAAGAATTTTGATTTTGAGCATATCAAGATTGGTATCCATTCCACTTTTTTCAATATACTAAATCTTATGCTGGGTAGTGACTTCCGTTCTTTTACATTTGGGACATCAGTAACATATAGCTTTTTT
>CAYUUC010000257.1:0-5420 GCA_964447635.1 uncultured Spirochaetia bacterium | reverse complement strand
CAATATGAAAAGTTAATTAACATAGGTTTAAATAATTATAAGGAGTATTTTAACTTTGACCTGGAAGAAAACCCTTATTATATATTTACATTGATTAATATCCTTGAAAAAGAAAGAGAATTGGATAATGCAATAAGAATACTGGATGAATTAATCTCTAAAGATGGTATTAAACAAAGAGCCAAGGGGTTCTATTATCAAAAGGCAGTATTCTTGAAGGCAAGACTTGTTTTGGAAAATGAATTAAAGATAAGCAAAAATATATTTGAAACTATTAAAAAATATCTTAATCAATTATTAATAGAATATCCAGAAACAATTTACCTTAATAAGATTAAAAAAATATTAAATATAGGACTGGAAGATAATGAAAAAAATAAGAATTAATCCTATTATGATAATTATAACAATAATATCTCTGGTTTTTATTACAAGTCAGATTATTTATACACAAAGTAATGATGATATAACCACCTCAAATGACCAAGAAGAAAAAACCACCGATGAATTAATCCAGGAGGAATTGAATATACTGGTTAATAGATATAACGAAGTGGTAAAAGAAAACAAAGGATGGAATGCTGAATTTGAAGTGATAAAGGAAATCAAAAAACACATTGATAATAACTATCATAATCCTCTTGCTTATGAGGCTTTAGTAAAATTCTATTATAAATACGGTTCCAAAATTAAAGCAAGTGAGTATGGACAAAAAGCCATCGATGTATCAAATAAACTGAAAGAAATCTATTTTACCCGAGACGTCATTTATTATATGGGATTGTACTATATTAACCATTCAAGGATTGATTATGGTAAAGCTTTGGGATACTTTAATCTGGTTAATGCTATGGGTAATGATGAGACATCAGCTAAGGCAGAGCTTATGTATAATATAGGATTATGCTATTATAAGATGTTCCAGGTAAGAGAGATTGAAGATGATATGAGGTTTTCATACCTGGCTGAAGTTGCTTATGAGTTCTCTGTCTTTTTGGAGCCTAATATAGAAAGTCTATATGATCTAGGTAATATTTATATCATATTCGGTAAATATGAAAATGCTTTAGATGCTTTTAACCAAGCATTAGATATTAATCCATCTATAGAAAAAGTATTAGATGCTAAAGAAGACCTATTGGAAATCATGCCGTAAACATTTAATAAGTTAAAAAATCAAGGAGAATATATGTTCAGAAAGATTAAGATTTTATCTATTGATGGAGGGGGTATTAAAGGGATTATCCCAGCTATGGTCCTTGAAGAGGTAGAAAACCGGACCGGTAAAAAAATTAACGATTTGTTTGATTTTATTGCTGGTACTTCCACAGGAGGTATAATCACGCTAGCTTTAACAAAAGCTAATAAACATGGAAAACCTGAATACTCCGCTAAGGACTTGGTTCGCATATATGAAGAAGACGGGAAAGTTATATTCGCTACTAATATTAGGGAATTAAACGAATCCATTATAAGTCTTACCGATAAATACAATTCTATCGAATATTTGGATAACATATCTAAGGTGATAAAGTTTATACCCGGTATGGATAAGATTCGTAAATATGTTAATGACGCAAGAGATAGTATCAGTGGGGTATTAGAATCAACAACGAAAATTGAAGATAGGATTAATATTGTCCTCGGACCTAAACTCTCAGTAGAAAACCTAAAAAAGGTATTGGAAAAATACATGGGAAAGGCTAAGCTGAAAGAAAGTCTCAATAATGTTTTAATTACTGCTTATAATTTAAAAAGTACTGAATATACCATTATTGTCAATAATAAAAAGAAAAACCGGAATAATATGTGGGGTGATGTTTATATTAAAGATTTAGCAGTGGCTACTTCTGCTGTTCCAACCATCTTTGAACCTGCACAGATCATGGATAGATTAAATACCACTCATCCATTGGTAGATGGAGGGATTTTCGCTCCTAATCCATCATTATGTGCTTATGTAGAAGCTCAGAAAATTTTTAATAAAGTTTTTAACAAGTTTATGCTGGTCTCATTGGGTACTGGTACTTATAGGAAATCTATAGATTATGTAAAAGCCAAAGATTGGGGTATAATAGATTGGGCGAATAAATTAATCAATATAGTATTAAATGGGATGACTAATATGGTTCACCAATATTTGTCTGGATTAATACCAGAGGATATGTATTACCGTATTAATCCGGAATTTATCAATGAACCTGATTTCAATTCTGATCCTACTGATGCTAGTAGGAAGAATATAGAAAAGCTTAAAAACACTGCTGAAAAGTTAATTAAAGAAAAAGATAAAGAAATTGATGATATATGCAAGCTTCTTACATAGAATTTGATTTTCATTAGAGAAAAAGTGTTAAAATATATATACAGATTTGAATCATATTAATAATGGAGATATATTATGAATGATATGCCAAATGTTTATAAAATTTCACTTGAGGATAAAGAAGTAATCTTAATAGGTACTGCTCATGTATCAAAGAAGAGTGCTGAGGATGTCGAAGCGGTAGTAAAAAAGGAAGACCCAGATGCAATAGGAGTAGAATTAGATAATAAGCGATATAAGGCTCTATCAGGTCCAAAAATGAAAAAAGATTATTCAATAGAGGAATTATGGGGGATGTTACTAGAAGGTAAATTGTTTGAGTTTATCTTTACTAATATCATATCTATCCCGCAAAATCGACTAGCAGAAAGGTTTAATATAAAACCTGGTGCTGAAATGATTAAAGGTATAGAAATTGCTAAAGAAATGAATAAAGAATTATTACTTTTAGATAGAGATGTAAATGTGACAATCTCCCGGCTTATTAATTCTATTCCGATATGGATTATGCCATTTCTGGGTCTATCAGCGATATTTTCCTTAGTGACTTTGGAACTGATTACCCCGGAGGATATTGAAAAGTTAAGGTCCGAGGAAGGATTGGAACAAGCTATGAAAATGGTTTCTCAATATTTACCAGGTTTTACCCGTTCATTGATTGATGAAAGGGATAAAATTATATCTTATAATTTACTAAATTCGGAAGCTAAGAAGATAGTAGCAATATTAGGTGCAGGTCATATAAAAGGTGTGAAGGCTTATCTAGAGAAAGGCATAACCGCAGAGGAAATTGAAGATTTAAACAAAGAGGAAAAATTTGACCCTTTTAAAAATTTATTTTGATTATCAGGTTTAATATAATACTTTGAGTTAAATTCTTATAAATTATGACTATATAAATAAATATAATTCTTAAAAATACCTATTATTAGAATTAAAACCTATAAGAATAAGGATATTATATGCCAAAAAGAAGTTTAATTACAGTATTTATAAGTGGGGCTAATCGTGGTATTGGCTTTGGATTAACCAAACAAATGTCAAAGGAGTATTATCATATAATCGCAGGTTATAGAAACGAATTAAATTCCAAAGAATTGATGGAAGAAGCAAGAAGGACAGATAATATAAATACTGTTAAAGTGGATATAACAAAAGAAGAAGATTTAATCAGATTAAGGAATTATATAAAAGACCAGTATAGCAAACTGGATATATTAATCAATTGCGCTGGTGTTAATGTAAATCCACATCAGCATTTAAATCAACTTAATTGGAGAGAAATTGAGGATAATTTTAGAACCAATGTAGGAGGTCCTTTTCTTACTACTAAGATTCTCTATCCATTGATTAAATTTGGCAATGAGAAAAAGATTGTTAATATAAGTTCAAATCTTGGTTCAATCCAGCAAAGTACCGGAGGTAATACTCCATACCGAATATCTAAAGCTGGTCTCAATATGCTAATGAAGAATCAAGCAATGGAATACAAGAAGGATAATATTATTTCAGTTTCTATACATCCGGGATGGGTTAGGACTGATATGGGTGGAGAATCGGCAACGATGAGTGTTCACGAGTCTGCTAAAAAGATAATATCCATCATAGAAAATCTGTCTCAAGGTAATAGTGGAGAATTCATATCCGTTCATGGAGAGAACATACAATTTTAAGTAAATTAAAATAACAGGAGATTCAGTCAGTGGGTCGCAGGAAGGTATCTAATAATCTAAAAATTATAAATCCAAATAAAAAAATTTCCACTATAGATGGTTATGATGATTTAGGGCTTTTCAATAAAGATAAGAGGAGAACCACTGACTTTTTCCTTAATTATTATTCTATCGATGATGTGGTTAAATTAATCGATGATTGTGGCATTATATCAACTCTTAATAAGAGACATGCATTTGAAAAGCTAAAGATAAAGATAGATATCAATGAATTTGAACAACACACACTAATCATATATGATGAAAGCACCAATGATATACCAATAATACTTCTGAGATTAAGGGAAGTATATTTTGATGCTGTTAAGCACTTTGTTAGTGGGATAAAACTGGTAAATATTCCAATGTTGATGATAGATTGGATTACATTACAGAATCCTAAATTATCATTCTCAGATAAAATCCGTCCTATGCCCGGTCAAAACTATCCTGGATTAGGTATGCTTAGGCAGTTCTATACACTATTACTGAAAATAGCTAAAGACCTTTCTGTTAATGCTTTGCTAGCAGTCCCGGAATATTTCCATCTAGCAAGTATATATTCAAAAATAATGAAATTTTATGACCCTATGCTACAAGGGAAATTCGAATCTATGATAACCGACCTAAGATTAGGTCCCACAAAAAAAGAGAAGAAAAGAAGTATTATTGAATGTTCAACTTTAATTGAGGAAGGGAAGCTTTTTAACTATATAAAAAATGAAGTTGAATACTGGCATCCAAGTGAAATGATTGTGCCATTAGAGAGGAAAGGAGACACTAATAGGTATTTTAATTCGGTAATATATAAAGAATTGAAAGAATCTTATAAAGAATCGAATAGGTATAGATTTTTAGCATAGTATTAATTATTATTTAGTAACTATCCGAACATATTTTATATTTAAGACTAATTGAAATAGGGATTCTTTATTATGAAATCATATTCAGTTTATAAATTAAAAATAGCGGTGTTTATATTATTGATTAATTTGGCATTTGCAGGATTTGCGGGATTCCAATTTAGTTTTTGGGAATATGATTTAAGTCCCATACTCAATCCAATATTAATATCTCTTGGTTTATCTATATTAGTATCGTTTTTAGTTATTATTATCATTAATAGTATGATAGGTTCTGTAGAAGAGGATATATCCCTTTTTAAAGAGAAATCTGCTTCTGTTCCTATAGATGATTTAGAAAGAAAACTACATCGTATCAATATTTTTGTATATGTCTATTCAATCTTTATATGGTTGATAATCATCCCTATAGTATACTTAATAATCAATAAGGATTTATTTAGCGGGGAATTCTTTATGCGTTGTTCTTTCTTTATCCCTATAGGATTAATCCTTGCTCCTATACAGGTTATTATAATA
>CAYUUC010000256.1:1688-5422 GCA_964447635.1 uncultured Spirochaetia bacterium | reverse complement strand
AAATTTCTTCAGTTGAGAAAACAAATACGGTTATAGACAATATGAATACCAACTTTGAAAGAATATTAGACTCGACTATACAAACCAATCAGTTTGCTAAAGAACTTGCTATTATCGCTAATAAGAGTAAGAATACAGTTATAAGTTCTCAAAAATCGATAGAAAAAGTTACAGAATATTCAAAATTTATCAATGATGTTCTGAATACGGTGGAAGAAATCACTGAACAAACCAACTTATTGGCTATGAATGCCTCCATAGAAGCAGCAAGAGCAGGGAATGCCGGGAAGGGCTTTTCGGTGGTTGCCAGTGAAATCAGAAACCTATCACAACAATCCAGAGAAAGTTTGATAACAAGTTTTGATAAGATACAGGAAATGACTGAACTTATTAATCAAAGCACGGTTTTGTCAGGCGAAGTATCCGAAAGTCTATTCTCTATTATTGAAAAAGCTAACCAATCAGCAGTAAAGATCGATGATATTACAAATCTTATCAAAGAACAAAAAGAGGTCTCTTCTTCAATTGAAATAGCGATTAATAATTTACTGGAAGATGCTGTTAATATCAAAGATTTATCTAATAAAGAACAAGCAGAAAATAAGTCTATTGAAACCACTTTGATTGAATTAAAACAATCATTTGTAGAGATTACTGAATTACTAAAAGAACAATTAGGCAAAGAGTCTACTTTGTATTCTTCTCTGGATTATATGAAAGAAGTCTCTAAAGAAAATCTGGATAATGTAGAAGTATTAAACAAAAACATTAAAATGAATGATGATAATAAAAAACAAATTCCAGGTGAAGAGGAAATAACCAAAGGAATGTGACAGGATTTGTATGATGAAATAATGTAATTCGTCATGTAGATTAGAATTGGAGTTATAATATTGAGTAATCCCAATATCAATTCCAAATTGGTATTGCAGATTTACACTGAATGTAATTATACTACCGATTTTTTTATCATATTTCTTCTTTTTTATTCGATATTTTAGATTATTTGATGACTAAGTGATTTAGTCATTGTTATTTTTATATTGATAGAAATTTGTTTTTACAAAAATCTACTCGTAGGTTAATTTATATTCAAAGAATAATGTAATGTGAGGCTCGGAGAAGATGACTAAACGTCTTGTTTCACTTATCCCCTTATTGATTGTAATATTGACTGTATTATTTATATACGGTGAGTTTATCCCAATCGATGGATTAATCCTACATCATAATAATAGACTCTGTGATGTTTGTCCTTCTGCTAACATATTTCTTGCACAAAAGAGCTGATATATTAAACATCACTTTATATGGTTTACTTTATCATATTGTATTGACTCTGGTTGTGGTTCTTTCCTTACCAGATATATTCAAAATAATGTTGGTGATAAATACAATTGTCCTTATCATTTACTATATCATAGTATTCCAAATAAAACCGCTTAAAGAGATTGTAGGATATCTATCCATAGGAGAAGCTGACAGGGCAACGATATTCCTTATTATCGCTACGGTGGTGGTTAGTGCCATAGCATTGATTTTATGGTTTAACCTGCTTAATCCTGATGTGAGTGACCTTAAGTCTATGATACCCACTAAAAACATTGCCCTCCTCATCCCACTCGGCATTGCCTTTGCTCTATTCAATGCTTTAACGGAGGAGCTGGTTTGGCGTGGCATCTTCTGGGATGGATTGAAGATATCCTTAAAGTGTCCGGTATTACTCATCATCATCCAGGCTATGGGTTTTGGTTTGCTTTACTGGGCAGGTTTCCCTCGTGGCTGGTTAGGGGTAGGATTAGCCGGGGTGTATGGCTTGTTTCTGGGTATCATCCGCCATCGTAGCAAGGGCATCTTCTATCCTATACTTACGCACTTCTTCGCCGATATGGTTATATTCGGTATTGTTGCTTATTCTGTTTTGTTATGACCTATCTATTATTCAAATCTGTATCCCATTTCCTGCATCCTTTTCTTATATTCATACTTAGGCTTCTTTTCATACAATGTTAGATACATCTCGATTGCTTTATTCCGGAGCTTATCGTTATGGTTGATTTTCCATATTTCATAGTGGATGGATGCAGCTTGTTCATCATCTTTGCATTCTTGAAGCATAAGAGTCATATCATTCACAGCTTCATTCATTTTATGAATAGACTTAATTTTCAACTGCAGTAGATTTGATTCAAATATGACATCTTTCCTATTAGCTTTCTTAGCTATTGATAGAGCTTTATTGTTCAGTATATCAGCATCTTTGGTTTTATTCATAATGAAAAGCAGTTTTGCTTTATTTTTTAAATATGAGCATAATAGATAGTTTATTCTCAATTCTTTAACAATTTCTATCGCTTCATCATATGAGTGTAATGCTTTATGGTAATCTTCAAGTTCTGTATATACATTACCTTTGTTAACTAATGTTATTGAGCATCCAACTCTGTCTCCAATTTCGCTGAATATATTACTTGCTTCTTCATAGCTGTTTTTAGCCTTCTCATATTCACCTATATCTAGAAAAAAATTGCCCATATTCCCTATAGCAATAGATAACCCCCTTTTATCACCGAGTTCTTTGAAAATCTCTTTCTGTTCTCTATAACACCGCATAGCATCATTATAATTACCTAATTGTGCATAGACAGCCCCCAGATTACCAACTGCGATTGAGAACCCCCTCCTGTCACCGATTTGGATAGATATCTCCCTATACTTATTAAAGCATTTCAAAGCACTTTGATAATCAGCTTTCCGCAGGAAAACTACTCCCATATTTCCCTGTGTTTTTGCGTATCCTCTCATATCACCAAGTTCTAAACATATATTGTTTTTTTCTTCATAGCATTTCATCGCATTAATATAATCACCTTTATCTGAATATACCAAACCCATGTTTCCTATAGTGTTTGAATACTCATAACTGTCTTCAAGCTTGGTTAATATATCTTTTTGTTCCTCATAGCATCTCATTGCCTTATCGTAGTCACTTTTATCTGTATATAATATACCCATATTTCTTAAATACTTTGAATATAAGAACCGGTCTCCTATATCTAAAGCGATGTCTTTTGCTTCATCAAGAAGGTTCATAGCTTCAGTCAATTTACCTTTCTTTGTTAGTAAATTTCCCAAAAAAATCTTAAAATATCCTTTCTTTGTTTGATTTTCATATTTATTGGATAGATTAGAACCTAATTCTATCAGTTTAATCGCATTATCCCATTCACCATTTAATTCGAATAGATTTGAAATATTCAAATAATATGTAAGCAATATATTGACTAATTCTGGTAGGGTTTTTTGTAATTCAATTTTTTCTCTTAATTTATGAATACGAAATTCTCTATGCTCTATTAAGTTCAAAGTTACTCCTCCATGCATAAAATAATAGATTCTTCTTAAAAAATCGATATTCTTAAATAAGAACATACCGATTCCCCACTTGATAAAGAACTTGAATTCCACTCTTATTCTCTCTTCTGTTTTATACTTATTATACCAGCATAGAAATAATGGAAACAACATAGCAAAACCAAAAAACTGTAATCCTACTAAAAATCTAGGTTTAGTTGTATCCTAAACCATTAGGTATCATATCCAAAGTAACTTCTACTTGATAAAGAATACGAAAATTATAAGAGTAATCCACAATTCCTAATGGATAGTGGATAGCGGATGAGCAGACCAGCCAATAGCGGCTGAGCAGACCAGCCAATAGCGGATAAAATCCT
>CAYUUC010000256.1:0-1588 GCA_964447635.1 uncultured Spirochaetia bacterium | reverse complement strand
TGAGCAGACCAGCCAATAGCGGCTGAGCAGACCAGCCAATAGCGGATAAAATCCTTTATAAATAAGAGATTTAATAAAATATTAAAATAGTTATATATTTTATATGTTTTTAATTCTTTTAAGGTCGTAGGTTGTTCTTTTTTCTAATCTATTTTTTACTATTATTTTTGAGAAAAGATAAACAAACCTTTATTAAGGAAGGATTTTCGAAAGGTCTAATAATTAATCTAAAAAATAGCATAATATCAAAATTCAGGAACTTCATGCGTTACACAATGTACAGCACCCAACATATTGATTAAGTTGCTGTTATCTACCATTATAACTTCATAGTCGGGTAGTAAAGTCTCATACACGCCTTGGGCTACTGAATCGCTAGTTAATCCATAAGATGGGACGAACACCTTCCCGTTTATCATAAAGGAATTCGTATACGACCGATGGACTATGTAATCCACCCTATCGGCAAGCTTATCCGGTCTTATCCTTATTTTATCGATATCATCTTTATTGTAGGTAACCGTATATAAGGATGGTTGGGGGAGAGTATGAACATTGTATCCCTCATCCTCCAACTGAGCTATGATGCCATCTAGTATAACCGAATTGTTAACCATGGTTTGGTAATGTGGTTCGGATGTAGAGATGGGCTTCTCATATTGACCAACCAGGAAGGTGTCTTCGCTAATCATCTTAGCGAACATGTCTATATGAGTGGTTATCTCTTCTTCAAGGTAATCGGTGGTGATGTTAACACTGTTCCCTGTATATGTCGACATCCAGTCCAGCACATCACCTGGATTAAAATCATGAACCCCTTCAGACATAAACGATGTATCCACCCCGTCGCTAATATAGTTCCCACCGGCAAGCATTATGTTGTTAGCGTCTATGACAGGGACACCGATATAGTTAGCGAAGTTAATCGGCATATCCTGGTTAAAACTGTAATCGAAATCCAATACCTTCATACTATCGTTATCGTAGATGAACCATGGTCCGTGGTCTCTTACCCAGACATTGTTATTGCTATCGTATATGAAATAGACCTTTTCCAGGTCAATCGTATCATCATAGGCAACCAGTTCAGATATGACATCATCCTCTTCTGATGAGTCCTGAACAACTATGTAGACATTAGCGACTTCCGATATCTCTTTGGTAACTATTTTACCCAAACCAGGCTGATAAGACGGGTTTTCGATGCTCCATACGATAATCACCCCGTCCATGTTTTCCCACTCTGCGGGGTATCTTCGCGATTCGGGTTCACCTCCGTCTCCACCATCACCGCTATCACCGCTATCACCTGAATCAACATCTGTAGGCTGGCATGATACAACAAAAACCGATAACAACAAACATATAAAGATAAAAGTTAAGTAATGCTTATTCATAATATCAACCCTCTTTTTTCATAAATGTAACACGGTTTGGTGGTTTTGTAAACTATATTTTTATCCAAAGATAAAGATTTTTTATAAATGCAATGGTTTTTCAGCATTTTTTTTACCACTTTTTATTAGTTTTAACTTAACCAATTTTCCTAGTATAACATTCACATAGTAATATTGACTGAGACTACTCC
>CAYUUC010000255.1:0-5429 GCA_964447635.1 uncultured Spirochaetia bacterium | reverse complement strand
CAATATCTATCCGGAACCACTTTCCATGAAATTTAATCTTGAATCTTACTCTTTTCCAATGGTCGGGTAAGTCCGGTTCTATACTTATCTTATCCTTGAATAGGTTGATACCGGCAAAACTTTTATAGATTATATCGATAGTTCCGCCCATAACACCAGTATGGATTCCTTCCAAAGTTGTTCCACCCTGGATATCATACAAGTCGCTGTTTAAGGTTTTCTCATACCAATCCCAATAGCTATAGCCTTCATGGTCTGGGAAGTAAGTTAAGATTGCACTATGAACAACATAGCTTAATGTCGAACCGTGACTAGTCCTTTCTATATAGTAATCATAGTTCTTCTTCATTAATTCGAGTTCTTTAGACTTAAACTTATATCCCATTAGATTGAGTATATGATAAACCTGTCCTGGTGAGAGTAGATAGTATATCATCAAGGTGTCTGCTTGTTTTGCTACTTTATATAGGTCTGGTGTATCTCCTTCTGCTTTGAGTATCCTATCCATTCGGTGAATGTCTTCATACTTTATCTTATAGTAATCCCAGTCCAGTTCTTTTAAATCCATATATCCATCAAACTGGGATATGATTTCGTCATCTGTAATTACCACATTCATCTTATCCACAATCTCTTTCCATTTCTCTATCTCTTCCAGTTCGAAACCCGTTTTCTTCTTAACTTCCAGCAATACCTCATCAGGTAGATACTCTAAGGTCTCGATGGTTTTATGCATGAGCCATGCTACCATGATATTAGTATAAGCATTGTCCTTTAACCCACCGTTTTCTAAATCCGCATCTGGATACTTCTCATGGAACTCATCAGGTCCCATCACTCCTTCAATATGATACCGCTGGTCTTTAGGGTCATACTTAACTATGCTAGCCCAGAATCTGGTAATCTCTAACATCATCTCCGCTCCGTACTTGTGTAAAAAGTCCAGGTCTCTGGTAACATAGAAGTATTCCCATGTATTATAAGCGATGGCGATAGAGACATGTCTCTGTCTCTGACTGAGGTCTGGGTCCCACTTACCGGATTTTGGATTGTAGTGTATCTCCTGGGTTTCCTCTTTTCCATCATCAGCAGTCTGCCATGGATACATAGCTCCAGCATATCCGTGTTCCCTTGTGTATTCCCTGGCTGCTCCCAGTCTTCTGTATCGATAAAGCAGGAATGACTTCGCTGTCTCAGGAAAATGCAGATTAAAGAAAGGTACGATATAAATCTCATCCCAGAAGATATGACCACGATATGCCTCGCCATGGAGACCCCTCGCCGGCATTCCAAAGTCTATATCCTTATTATGAACTGATGCTGTTGTTAGAAGATGGTATATATGAAGCCGTATTATCTTTTGGGTAAAACGGTCTCCGCTTATCTCTATATCCGCTTTTTCCCATAAATCCATCCACATCCTCTTATGCTTCTCTAATTCGCTATCGTAGTCTTCAACACCTTCCAATGAGGTTTTGGATATCTCTTCTGAATCTTCAACATCCAAATCTTTGGAGGTGTATATTGTAACGAACTTTTCCAAATGATATTCGGTACCCTTATCTGCTTCTATAGTATATAGCTGGGATATGAAAGATTTGTCTTTCTTTATCTTCGGTTTTATACCTATATTCTGTCCTTGTTTATATAGAGTAGTCCTGGCATTCATGTAAATCTTGATATGTGATGCGTTTGTCCTGGTTGTAAGGTAAACGCAGTTTGACCTTTCTCCAATGTCGATAGGTTCAAGGTGTTTCTGGTTTAACTTTCTATATCGTGGTACCCCATCATTGATGATATCCCCGTCTAGTGTGGACTTTAAGGTGATTTTCCCCGAGTAGTTCTCCGGTGTTACTCGGTAGCGAACAAACCCGAGATGGGGATTATCCATGCTGGATATGGTTTCGGTTACAATGCGGGTTATCCTTCCTTTATTGTCCTTAGCCCTAATCTTGCGGGTGTTCACTCCTCGTTTCATATCCAACTCATGGTTATAGTTGAGTATTTCAGATTCAAGCAGGTTGAATGGTTCATCATCATCTATTATCAGTTGTATTAATAGCCAATTGGGACAATTTACGAAGTCATTATTATAAATGGTTCTGCCATGGACTTCAGTAGGGATTTTGTTGAATAGCCCAGCGATGTATGTTCCCGGATAATGTACATCATCGTTCTGCTTAACACCTACGAAGCATCCTCTCGTTCCGAAATATCCGTTTCCTGTGGTGGTTAGGGTTTCTCTTAACTTTTCCTCATTTTCATCGAAATGTTTATATGAGAGTTTCCAGCAATCCTTAAGTATGGTATCATTAAACCATTCATGTAGCTTATCATCTGTTAATTCTTCCAAATCCTCCACAACAATATCAGCACCAAATTTACTCAAGTCTTCCTGGTTATCAGCCCTTGCCACTCCGACAACCAGAGCAAAATGACCCCTCCTTCCAGCGGTTACTCCGGATATGGCATCCTCAAACATGATGCACTCGGCGGGATTGAGACCCATTTCTTTGGAAGCTGTGACAAAGATATCAGGATGAGGCTTACCTTTCAGGTGAAGTTCTCTAGACCTAATACCACCGACCACAGTACCGAATAAATCAATAAGACCAGTTGCTTCCAGAATGAACTTACAATTCTTACTCGATGAAGCCACTCCGACCTTTATCCCCTGGTCGATTAGCTTTTTTATGAATCGGACCGAACTATCATATATCTTTATCCCTTCTTCTTTTATGATTTTGTGTAATAGTTCGTTTTTACGATTACCGATACCGCAAACAGTATCCTGGTCAGGGTTATCATCAGGATCGCCGTATGGAAGGTCTATACCTCTGGATTCTAAGAAGGACTTTACTCCTTGGTAGCGAGGTTTACCATCAACGTATGGTAGATAATCGTTTTCTCTGGTGAACTCCTTGTAGGAATCACCTTGTTTCTTTTTAAGGAAGTCTTCGAATGTTTTCTTCCATGCTTTGAAATGAACTTTAGCAGTTTGAGTTATAACTCCGTCTAAATCGAAAATAGCACCTTTAAAATGGTTATTAAGTTTAGTCATGCTTTCGTTTACCTCTTTCTTCCTAAATTGTTTAATATTGCTACTAATGCATCCGGTTCGGATACGAAATTAGATTGTGGGAACATCTTTTTAACTTTGTTTTTTAGTTCCTGATTTTTAGTCACGAATATTACTTTATTATCTTTATGCTTATGCTTATCTTTATTTGGTATCATTGGCGTATCGGAGTTGGTATCCCCACAAACCAGCGTTGGCTGGTCTTCCATGTTTAGATTTAATTCTTTATTAAGGAATTGAACTCCGTCTCCTTTATCGAAATCTTTTAATTCCCCCTGGCTTTCACTATCGGTTATTGTTAATATTATCTCAATGTCTTTCCCTGTATCCTCGATTCGGAAATACTTTTTATGGGGGTCTAATCTGTCTACAAGGCTTCTTATCTTTTCCAGGAAAGCGAGAGATTCTTCTTCAGATATAGATTTATGTATATCCTGTCTTGCTATGGTAGTCTGACCAAATTTGAATTGAAGTCCAGAACCTATCATTGAATAGACCTCATAGTCAGGCTTTTTTACTAATGAGGACAATTCCTCATTTAACTCATCGAGTTTACTCTGTCTTTCTCTATCTATCGGGTAATTGTTAATTTCTCCCTTAAGGTTGATGTATTCCCTACCTTTTGACCCGGCATAGACAAATACCTCCGGTATACTTACACTTATATCTATTAAACCGGTATTATGTAGAGGGGCAGATGTCAGTATCACTGCGTTCTTTACGCAAGTCTGAGCAAATTTGGTTAAGAATACCGCATTATATACAGATTGAATAGATGAAATATATCGACCACAATAATTATTCACCGTACCGTCTCTGTCACTTATAAAGTTTGTCAATTCTACTCCGGATAGATAATCTTCTCCGTTATTCACTTCATCGGTAAAACCGGGATGAAGTTTATTAAGGTAATCATAGAATTCATCTTCTGTATTGGTTAGAAAGAATATGTCCTTAACCAATTCGTTAATTTCATATGATAGATTTATGTTAATATATTTGTCATCTTTATATTTAAGTCTGCATTGGCTGTCTTTCTCCGGTATATCCTTGAGCTTTTGTAATGCTTCATATAGGATATCGACTAGGTCTGGATTTATCTTGGTTTGGTTTAGATATTGTGTGGTTATTTTTCTTCTAGCATCACGTGTTTTAAACATCAAATCGTAGAACTGTTGTAGATTTTCAATCTTGTACATACTACATACTCCCATTCCAAAATGATTATATATTAACAAAGATAATTAATTAATGTAAAGTCAAAAAGGTTTCTTTTGAAAAAAAGATACATACTGAGAGATTAGAGTTATTATTCAAATATATCATGTTATATTCCCTTATTAAGAACAGTTTTGTATTATAAGTGATTCTTTTTTTAATATAAATCTCACAAAAAGATTTATGTTATTTACTAAATTATTACTAATAATTATTTTAATAAGTAAAGAGGGTCTTAATCTCTCTAATAAATAGGATAAAGTGGAGGTTTATCTTTATGAAGAAATTGGTTCTTTTATTATTAATTATTTTTGCTTTTTCTCTTGGAGCATGTGGCGAAGACGAAGAAACTTTGGTTGTAGGAACATCTGCTGGATTTCGACCATTTGAGTATATGGAAGGAGGAGAAGTAGTAGGTTTCGATATTGACCTAATGAAAGAGATAGCAAAGAAGATGGACATGAAAATCAAAGTTGAGGATTTAGAATTTGAAGCCTTAATACCTGCTGTTAAATCCGGAACAATAGACGTTATCGCTTCGGGTATGACTATTAATGAGAAAAGAAAGGAACAAGTTGATTTTTCAGAACCATATTTCACAGCTAACCAATCAGTCTTAGTTCGTGAAAATTTCAATGAGCCTTTGAATACCGTAGAAGATTTAAATAATGAAGAATATATAGTAGGAGTTCAGAATGCTACTACAGGTGCTTTCTGGGCGGATGCTAATCTTGAAGAAACCAAGATTAATAAGTATAGTAAATATATCGAATGTATACAGGATTTAGAAAATAAAAATATACATATGATAATTCTCGATAAACCAACAGCAGAGGCTTATGAGAAGAACCGACCGGTGAAATTGGTTATGACAATAGAAACTGATGAACAATATGGATTTGCGGTCAAAAAAGATTCTGAATTACTGGATGACATTAATAAAGCATTAAAAGAGATTAAAAACTCTGATACTTGGCTACAACTCCAGCAAAAATATTTCGGTGCTAATTAATACTTATTAAGTTAATAATAGCAGGGGTTTTATCCCCTGTTATTATATTCTATAACTGTTCTATACATAATATTAGTTAAGCGAGTTTTATATGAAAAAAAGTAAAATAATTATATTTCT
>CAYUUC010000254.1:0-5458 GCA_964447635.1 uncultured Spirochaetia bacterium | reverse complement strand
GGTGTTTTAAAAATAATATATAAGATTGAATATTCAGTCATATTTAAATAAATATCGGTTATATAATATATTATGCGATTATCCGTCATATAATAAAAAAGGATGTGATTATGGCTATAAATATAAAAGGAAAATACTCAGAAGCAATAGTATATTCAGATAGTTTAGAACCGGAAACTACGAGTCAGATATATAGAATTACCAGTCATCCAGCAACGATTGGTGCTCATATAAGGATTATGCCTGATGTCCACGTTGGTGCTGGTATCTGTATTGGATTTACAGCTAAACTTACCGATAAAGTCGTTCCAAACTGGATCGGTGTAGATATAGGTTGTGGAGTAATAACCTATAATCTGGGTAAAAAAGACATAGATTTTCAAGGACTGGACAATTTCATTAAAAATAATATTCCATCAGGAAGAAGGGTTAGAAATAAGAGATATAAGAATATAAATGATGTAGTATATCAAATTAGAAATAACGATAAATCCTTCTCTACATATAAGGATTTCATGCATCATTTCGAGGAATTGGTAAAAAAGTTAGGTGAAGATTTTCATAGGATGATAAACTCACTGGGTACTTTGGGTGGTGGTAACCATTTCATTGAGATTGATAGAGACAAATCAGGGTCTAATTGGTTAACCATTCATAGCGGTTCGAGACATTTTGGATTAAAGGTTGCTAAGTATCATCAGAATGAAGCTAAGAAATATATTGAGCAGGAGAAAAAAAGATTCAGAGAGTTAATAAAAACATCCCGCGGAAACAAAAGCAAGTCAAAACCTAATTCTGATATGAAAAGGATGTATGAGAAGGAACGGAGCAAGTTCATAGGCATCCCTGCTGATTCAGCCTTCCTACCGATAAAAGGAGGAGGGGAAGTCTATCTTGAGGATATGAGGATAGCACAGGAATTTGCACGAATAAACCGTCGGATAATGGCTAAACTCATCATAGAAGATTTCTTAGGCTTATCTATAGATGATTTGGAAGAGATAGAATCTGTCCATAATTATATAAACTTCAAGGATAATATCATTCGTAAAGGATCAATTTCAGCATATAATGATGAAAAAGTTATCATACCTTTAAATATGAGGGATGGGCTTATAGTTGGAACCGGTAAATCTAATGAAGAATGGAATTATTCAGCTCCTCATGGTGCAGGTAGGGTATATAGTAGAAGCAAGGCGAAGAGAGTACTATCCATGGATGAATTTAGAGAAGTGATGGAAGGAATTTGGACTTCTAGTGTTAGTCCATCCACCCTCGATGAATCTCCTATGGCTTATAAGGATGCTGGGGTAATACTTGAATACCTAAAACAGACTGTAAACATTGATAAAATCATGGTACCTGTTTATAATTTCAAAGCTCCTGAGTAAGAGTCTAATATAATAAACCTAGGACATTTCTTTTTCTTTTCATTCTTTTACTTGATAATATATTTTATTATAATCTCAATAGATAATCCAAATAAAATAACAGATACAGAAATGGAGCGTTTTAGAGATGGATATAAATAAGGGATACTTGAAATATATTGTAAATGGTATGGAAAAAGAGATTAGCTATGATATAGGTAAACTGTATAAGGATGAATTTATAAGCATTTCTTTCGTTATAAATAAGAATCGTATGACCATGAATATTAAACCTAAAAAAGAGATTATACTCCAGAAAATAGAATTGGAGCAGGATTTCGAATATATGGATGATGATAGAGTCTTTATAAACGGTTTCCAATCATGGACTGATAGCAAAGAATACTCCATTAATGACAAAATACATAAATTAAATCCTCTAACTTATAATAAATTTAAATATACAGGAGATTATGCATATTACAACTATTCAGGTAAAAACGGTATACTACATGGCTGGACATATACCTATATTAGGAAAGGTGATGGCAGAATAGCATTCTACGGTTCAATACTAGAAGACACCGGTTATACATTGTTTGAACATAATAGTAAAGATAATAAACTTAAAATAGCCAAGGAATGCGAAGGAGTGGAAATATATGGCGATTACCAGGCTTTTGATTTGATAATAGCTGAAGGGAACGAGAATGAAGTATTTAAACAATACTTTGATAGTATAAAAATAGAAGCGAGTAATGATATTCCTGTAGTGAGTGGATGGACAAGCTGGTACAACTATTATACCGATATTACAGAAGAAAAAGTGGTAGAAAACTTAAATGCTTTTTCCGAAAACAACATCCCAATTGATATCATCCAAATTGATGATGGACACCAAGAGTATATAGGCGATTGGATGGTTACGAATAAGAAATTCCCTAATGGAATGAAGAATCTCGCCCAGCAAATTAAATCTAAGGGATACAAAGCAGGTTTATGGTTAGCTCCATTTGTATGCGAGAAAAAGTCTACACTTTACAAAGAACATCCCGATTGGTTGCTGAAGGATGAAAATGGTAAACCCTTAGTGGTTGGATATAATCCTATGTGGAGTGGGGATTTTTATGCTCTGGATTTCTATAATAATAATGTCAAAAACTATATACGGGAAGTCCTAGAGAAGGTTTTATTTGATTGGGAGTATGACATGGTTAAGCTGGACTTTCTATATGCGGTTCAGGTAAAACCTAGGAGGGGGAAGACCCGAGGACAAATAATGTATGAAGCAATGGATTTTATAAGGAGGACTGCTAAGAACAAGATAATCCTTGGTTGTGGGGTTCCTCTTGCTCCATGCTTTGGTGTGGTTGATTACATGAGAGTTGGCTGTGATATTAACTTATCATGGGGTAAGAATATGATTCCATCAATGACCAATAATCGAGAAGTCCCCTCGACAATCGATTCCCTTTATAATACAATATATAGACGTCATCTTGATGGTAAGGTTTTTGGGAATGACCCTGATGTTTTTATACTGAGGAAGGAAAACAACAAATTAAATCCACAACAGAAATATACATTATTCATGATTAATTTGATATTTGGAAGGTTAATCTTTTCTTCTGATAATATAAAAAACCATACAGAAGAGGAAAAAACCACATATCAATCTATGTTTCCAATGAAAGAAAAAGAAATAACAAATCTAGAACAGATAGGAGATATATATAAGATTGAATTCAAGATAGAAGATAGAAAGTATATAGCTTTTTCAAATTTAGGGAATAAGAAACATGAAATGAAACTCGATGAAGGTTTTTACTTTTCCAATACTACTTATGAGATAGTAGATAATAGTTATAAGATAGCATTAAGTCCTTATCAATCAGTTTGTATCCTGAAGATAGACCCGGATAAAGAGTTTGAACTTCTGGGTGGGAAGGGTCATATTTTCTCAGGATGCGATGTAAAGACATTTAAGGTAAAATGGTTAGGTAATGTGACCCTGGAAATGGATGAAAAGAATCTTAATCGAGAGATGATTTATATCAAAATACCGGATGATAAAAATAATTATAAAATCAATGGCAAGCAATATGAATCAGAGATAATCAATGGATTTAATATCATTAAATTTGAACCATAGAATAAGTAAAATCCCAGAGTAAACTTTTATATAAACTTAATCCATATATAAATTGATTAGTAGCGATATTTTAATTAAATACGCTGTTTAGTGAATTGTTGTTGAAAAATCTAATAGTTTCTTATAAGAAGGTCGTGGAGCTTTACTCGAAGAACTTCGGCATTATCGAAACATCATGTTAAACCTGTTTTTTTTGACCCCAGCTCGATGTCTCATCGAGAAGAACTCAGGGAACAGTTTTATATATTATCAACTATATTTGACATAAGAGTGTTAAATATGATTTTTTATTTTTCATATATCACATTCCTTGTTAACTTATCTAGATAGGATTAATTCATATTTATATTGATGGATTGGCATAGACCGAAAAAGGAAGGACTCTTAAAAATGGCGAAATCAAAAAATAATGAATATCAAAAAAGTATTACTATAGATGGTGTAGAAGTTTTCCTTACTAAACCGGATGAACTCGATATCCAAGTTGTAGGAGCTAGAGAAATACAGAAACAGCTTTTAGCTTGTTGGATAAGCCTAGAAGAAGATGATATACCACTTACACCAAGATTGTTGGGAAGACCGGGAGTAGGTAAAACCACTCTTGCTTATGCTGTGGGCAAGGCAATGAACCAGGATGTATATATCTTTCAGTGTACCATGGATACAAGACCGGAAGACCTTATCATCACTCCTGTAATAGCGGATAACAATAAGATACGATATCAAGCTTCACCATTGGTTACCGCAATGATTAGAGGAGGTGTAGCCATTCTAGACGAAGGAAACAGGATGATGGAGAAAGCATGGGCAAGTCTCGCTCCTCTTTTCGATATGAGACGATATGTAGAGTCCATTACCGCAGGCATCAAGATTAAAGCTCATCCTGAGTTTAGATGTGCGGTAACCATGAATAATGATTCCTCAACCTTCGAGGTGCCTGAGTATATCATGTCCAGGTTACAACCTCAAATCTTTATCGACTTTCCATCGAGGAATGAGGAGAAGGAGATACTCGGTATTAATGTACCTTTCGCCGAAGAGGATATGCTTGTTTTAATGGCGGACTTTTTAGAGAGAACACACCAATATGACGAACCTTTTACCAGCAGGGACGGTATACATATTCTAAGATACGCTCGAAAGCTAATGAAAAAGAATGATATGTCAAAACTCGATGCTATTAAACAAGCAATAAGACAGATACTCGGCGATAATGCTGTTACTTATCTAGACCCTAAATACAAACCTAAATATTCATTCGGAAGTAACCTTAGTGATATATTGAATGAATATAGTCCTGAAAATTACGATGAGTATGATGAAGATGACGAAGAGGAAGATGATGATGGTGATATCCAGTTTTAGAGCTGGTGTTTTATGTATCAAAAAGGAGATTGAAGGTACATAGGTTCTGCTTTCCTTGGGTCAGACATTGTCCCTTCTGAAAACATCTTAAAACCAATACGAGCAATAATAGAAGATGAATCACCCCAGTCATTATATTCAAAGTAGTTTTCCAGATTCGTAATATTAGTAAACTCATCAGCTTTTTTGTGTTTCTTTAATTCACCGATGATTACGGTGTGAAGTTCATTATAAACCTCGAATACGCTTGCCATTGACTTAATAGATGGTCTACTACTCTCTTTCATATTAGATGTTTTTTGGTCAAAGAAGAATGACTGAGACATGATTTTTTGATAGGTGGTTGGTAATACAGACAATATGTTTAAATTGGTTGGATTTATCCCTACTCTATTGTATTCTAAGAATCTTTCAACCATCATCCTGAACCTTGAAACCTCGACTAGTTGTATATTATTTACTATACACATGGTTTTTGCTGTGGAATAGCCTATTCTGAGTGATGTATATGAACCCGGGCCTGCGCATATTGATATTAGGTCAAGGTCCTTAGCTTCTTTATCAGCTTGCT
>CAYUUC010000253.1:0-5462 GCA_964447635.1 uncultured Spirochaetia bacterium | reverse complement strand
AATCTTATTATTCTTATTAAACTCTTTTTATTACTAATGAAACCCACTTTATTTAATCATGAATAGAAGCAGCTTTCATCCATCTATTGGACTTGAATAATAAGTACATCGCAACCATATTCATCGCATTAGCTACCAGAATAGCAACAGCTAGATAAAACACATCCAGCTGGAATACGAATTTCATTAAAAGTAAAACCGGTATCTCTAATACAAGCATCATAACAAAGTTAATAATAAACAAAGGCAAATTCCTACCAGCACCTTTATAAGCCCCTTCAAAGATAAACCTGGCACATACAAAAAGGAGCATCACAGCGAAGAATCTAAGGAACATCGAGCCGTATTCAACTGTTTGCTGAATGTCCGTAAACAATCCTATAACCTGGTTTGCCAATATAAACATCGGGATTGAAACCAAGCTCAATAATCCTACACTAACTAAAGCAAGTTTACTTTGCTTCTTCTGGATGATGTCCATTCTTCCAGCTCCAATATACTTCCCGACAGTAAGAGAAGAACCCAAAGACAGTCCAAACATACCCATAAAGAATAACCCTCTTATTCGCTGGGCGATACCGTAACCATCGCTTATCACCACCCCATATCCGGTGATGATAGATGTGATGATAAACTGGTTTATGTTCCATACTATACTCACCCCTCCAGCAGGTATACCAATTGTGGCCATCTTTATGTATAACTTTTTATCGAATTTGAGATGTCTAAATCTAAATACTTTGATGCCTTCTTTATTCCTCAGCAGTATGATTATTGCTACTATCATGCCTAAACACTGAGTCAGAACAGTAGCAAGGGCAGCTCCTTTTATCCCCATCTGCATAAAGGAAGCCATCCCCATACTCTCAAAAGTAGATAAGCCTAAAAAGTCGAGTAATGGGTCAACAAAACCAATACCATAAATCAATATGGGGTCGAAAATCAAATTAAATACTAAACTTACAATCGAGATGATAAGTGTCTTAGGGGCTTCATTTATAGAACGTAACCCTGTTAGCATACTTCCATAAGGTAAAAGGACAATGAGCGTCATGAATATGATATTAGCGTAGTCTTTAGCTTTCTGTATAACGAAAGCATCATCAGTAAATAGAAACATAAAATTGTTCGCTACAATTAGATAAAGAACACCCGCAACCAAACCTAAAGCTAATTTAAACAAAATCCCTTGTAGGATAACATAACCGGTACGTTCTCTGTCTCCTGAACCGTAAGTCTGGGAGAAAATGGGTATTGTGCTTGATGATACGATTTGGTTAAGGGACATGAATAGCCTAAGGATAACTGTAGCAATAAGCATTGCTGTAGGAAAACCTTTACCAAGTTGACTTACCCAATATGTATCCACCAGCTGATATGCATAATTGGTCATGAATGCAACCATGCTGGGTATAGCTATCGATATGGCAGATTTGATGAAGCTTTTATTATTTAAAGGAGAGGAATTATTATTGGTTTTTTCCTTGCCCATCTATTTAAAATAAATCCTTATCTGAGGTTAAATATAGATTATTAAATTAATATAAAAACCAAGAATCTATAAAAAGTAAAAAGTATAATTACACTAAATAGTTGTTTTATAGAGAAAAGTTTAGTATTATTATGTGGTTTTTTTAATTAAGCATTGTCTTTAAATCGTATTTTTATAAAATTCATAAGATTATGAATAATTGTATTAGATATGTATATAATGGCTATTTTTATTAATTAAAAGATAGACGAATCTATATTTCAGTTAATTCAGGAGAATAAGTATGGCAATAAGAGAAATACCCCTATCTTATGAAATTAAAGATATAGACCTGGATATCGATGTAAGTTTATTTCCCAAAGAACCCCTCCTTAGGTATAAATTTGTGATAAGAAATTCAGGTAAAACCGATATTGAGATTGAGTCTATCCGGGCGAAAATCTATCTGCTTGGTATTATTGATATATGCTCTAGAGACGATATAAGCATCCCATCATCTGATAAAGTCGAAATTGAAGTTGAGAAGAAAGTTTTAAATCTATTTGATTTTGGTAATACTGTGTTTAATTATTTCGTAAATCCCAGTGTTAAAGAATATCGAATTCGTGGATTAGCCAGAATTGATGGAGATTTATATCGAGTTAAAGGTAATGGGAAACAGGATGAATAAATCCTATTATCCATTTGAAAGATATATCATGACAATATCCTCAATATTTCCCATCCTTCATCATTAAATCCGTTCTTAGATAGAATCAGTGATATCATTTTATAAGAGTTAAGTTTGCCTTTGATGTGAACATCACTTAGCATGAGTAGTCTTATAGACTTATAGTACTCTCCAATCACAGAAAGGAAGTAAACCGTCTCCTGCAATGTATCAAACCGATAACAGAAATCATGCCAATTATTCATTATATCTTCATATGCTTGAATAAGAACTACCTTTGCTCGTTCAAAATCCTTATATGCTAACAGAGAGGCACTAACTTCGTTTAATGATTTAACTCTTTTAATAGGATTGGATATGTTTCCAGCTAGTATGAGAGCCTTATCGAAATCCCTTGTTTTATGTAAAGCTGATGTTGTAATGATTAATACTTCATCTCTTAGTGAGATAGACTCTAACCGATGAGATAACTCTATTGCTTTATCTATTAAATTATTTTTTGCTAATATTGAAGCAATCTTTTGAATAAATACTTCTTGAGTAATCCCTCGATAATTAAACCCTTCAGTCATACCGATTATTTCATCAAAAATAACCACTTTATATTCATAATCAGATGTGGCTAGCCTTGATATAAGACTTTCTATCACCACCGCCTTTTTCCCAGCCTGGTCTATCTTAGGAATTAACTCCAAAACCATCTCAAACTTATCTAATTCTATTAATTTAGTGGCAATGAAAGCTAATTCCTCGCTTTTCATCCTTCCATGCTCGTAAGTTAAAGCAATATTGATAACCTCTTTAAAAGTCCGGTCTCCTATATCATCAATCCCATTCTCTATAAGGTTTTTTGCAATATATACTATATTATGAATTCTACGGGTTTTGGAAGGGATTTTATTTGCTTTTTCCATAGCTTTATCAAAAAAAGCCTGTTGGACCATATCTTTTATCTCATTTAATACCAGCGTAAATCTATACCTCCATAAAGGGTGATATTAACCGAAGGTCTTTTTATGCCATTTCCATGCTGTATCAATAATGTTATCCAATTCTGAGTACTTCTGCTTCCATCCGATAATACTTTTAGTCTTTTCAGCAGATGCTGTAAGTATTGGGGGGTCACCTGTCCGTCTATCACTTTGGGTTATGGTAAATTTCTTACCTGTTACTTCTTTTACCTTTTCTATGACTTCTTTTACCGAGAAGCCTTTCCCATTACCCAGGTTAAACACATCAGAGTCATTGCCCTTCATTAAGTGTTCCAGGGCGAGGATGTGGGCATCAGCGAGGTCTGTTACATGAATATAGTCCCTTATACAAGTTCCATCCGGTGTGGGATAATCATTACCGAAAATCTTAATATCTTCTCTCCTCCCTATGGCTGCATCAAGGATGAGAGGGATAAGGTGAGTTTCCGGATGATGTTTCTCTCCTATTTCAGTATCGGGGTCAGCACCAGATGCATTAAAATACCTAAGAGACATATAATTTAAATTATATGCTTTATTATAATCCTCTAATACTTTCTCAACCATGAGTTTTGTCCTACCATAAGGATTGATGGGATTTAGCGGATGGTCTTCCGGTATAGGTGTTTCTTCCGGGATACCATACACAGCAGCGCTTGAAGAGAAGATAAAGTATTTAGTACCCGTCTCAAGCATTACTTGAAGTAGGTTTAGAGTGTTAACAACATTATTAATATAATACTTCTCCGGTAGCTCTACCGATTCTCCAACCGATGTAAAAGCAGAAAAGTGCATAACAGCATCAATCTTATACTTAGAAAAGACCAACCGCATATGTTTTATATCACCAATGTCCCCTAGAACGAATTCCCCCCACTTAACCATTTCTTTATGACCATAGAGGAGGTTATCATATACGATGGTCTCATATCCCCTTTTATTCAATTCTTTATTAACATGAGAACCAATATATCCTGCTCCACCAACAATTAATATCATACTTTCTCCTTAATTTATATAATTCTTAATAATGCTCTTTATTATTATAAATGGTTAATCAAAAAGATTAGACCTGTCTTCATCATTGATTTCTTCTTTTAGTAAAATCTTATCCAGAAGGTCGACCAGTTTTGGCAATTCGGGTTTGCTTATTTGTCCATTAGCTCCTATAGCCATACTTCTGCGTCTAATAACATCATTACTTATCGATGAGAAAATCACTATTGGTAAAGACCTGAGATTTTTATCCCCTCTTATCCTTTTGACCAGATGTTGACCATCCATGAGAGGCATCTCAATATCAGTCAACAAAAGGTCTACATAATTGTTTAGTTTCCCTGGTTTCTTCGTATAATCTAATAATCTATCTAAAGCTGCTTTACCATTTTCAAAGTATTCTATATTCTTATATCCAGCTTTTGTTAGATAATCTTTAATCATATCTCTGGCGAATGAAGAGTCCTCAGCAACCATGATTTTCTTCTCAGTACGCTTAACTCTTTTCTCAACCGACTCTGGTGAAGTGGACATAAGGGTTTGCTTTTTGTATGGTTCTTCTTCCTCCATCACCTCAGATATGATTTTTTCGAAGTCTAATATAAAAACGATTTTATCTTCTTTGCTTATTATACCTGTAACCAAAGTCTGTTCACTGGATTTTGAAACAGAGGATATCTCTTCCCATGACGCGGTAAAGATATCATTAATCTTATCTACTAAGAAACCGTTAAATACTCCATTAAATTCTGTCACAATAACGAGTTTCCTGCCTTTAACATTAGAATTATCTATTCCTAAGAATTTAGCCAGATTAACCAACATTATAACATCGGAACGAAGCTTAAACACTCCTTCCACAGATGAATGAGACTTGGGTAATTTCTTAAAGGATGGTACTCTTATGAATTCCCTTACCTTGGCTATATTTATTCCATATGTGTTTGGTCCGATGGAAAATTCAGCATATTGGAATTTATTTGTACCGGTCTCTAATAATATTTTGTCTTTATCAAACATATTCAACCGTCCCGGTTTATTAAATTATATGAGGTAAAACCTATATATAATATAATAAGATTAGATGTATCTATTTAGGAAAAATATCGATAACATATCATTCAAGAATTAATAAAAATTATGGAATTTTACTAAGAACAGTTTTTTTCCAAAAGTCTTATTCAAGGAAAGATTTTAGAAAAATCGGTGTTATTATTTATAATTAGGATTTCTATTTAACTTAACTAAAAAAAGTCTTATATTTACTAGTAAGATGTAATAGTGATTCTAATATACTATAAAAAACTGCTTTTGTTAAAGAGTTTACAGATTT
>CAYUUC010000252.1:0-5506 GCA_964447635.1 uncultured Spirochaetia bacterium | reverse complement strand
AATAGGTGTATCTAAGAGTGGATTAATAAAAAGAAGAATCCTGCTTATGGTTTTTATTCCAGTTTTTTGTATAACCTTCGGATTAAATTATAATTATGATAATATGCTTAAAGCGTCTGAAGAAGCTGAACTACTTAACCAAAATATAAGTAACCTTACTGAGAATCAGATAATCAATCAAATAGAAGAACTTCAGAATAATCTTAATTCTAATATGAAAAACAGTTTTTTCATAAATATGATTATGGGATTGTTATTAATTGGATTTTCTTCCATTTTCCTCTTTACTAGCAATACAGAGGTCAGACAGCGATTAAAATCTTTATTTAATAGAATCCTATCTTTTACACAAGAAGATAAGAACCTAATCCAGAAAGTTGAGATTACGGGTAATGATGAGATTGGTGAGATTTCCGAAAAGATAAATGAATATATAGAAAACCAGCGAAACAATATCGATTATCTAAAATCCATGCATCACACAGTGTCCACTGGATTATCGGATATACAGATTATGGTGGATTCTTTAAACTCTGTCAGTATAGATTTTGATAGTTTTAGCACAGAATCCAAAACAACTAAAGAAAAGGCTAAACATTCACTGGATAAGACCAAAAACTATATTGAAGATATATGCAACTCTATAACCGATATAAACCAGAATCTGAATAACCAGGTCATAAAGATGGAATACTCCACAGATATTATAGGAGAAACCCTTGGGGGTCTGAGTCAAATCACAAGTGAATCAAAAAAGGCTATGGAATATGTATCTAATGTTTTATCCAAATCAGAACAAGGTTCAAAAGCAATGTCTGAACATATAAAAGTTATGTCAGAGTTATCTGAATATAGCGAAGGAGTTGTGGAGATAGTAGAAGCGATTAACTCTATAGTTAAGAAAACCAATCTATTAGCAATGAATGCTTCGATAGAAGCGGCACATGCAGGGGATGCTGGTAAAGGCTTTGCTGTGGTTGCTCAGGAGATAAGGAACCTAGCTGAAACATCCAGTCACAATATTAAAGAGATAACAGAAAGGATGCGTTCCGTTGCAGAAAAGATCGACCTAAGTTCCCAAACCATAAATATAGCTGGTAAATCATTTAAATCTATATTCAGCGGGATTAAACAGATTAATTCCACATTCAATAATATATCCAGTAATATAAAAAAGCAAGAAGACAACACAAGAGAGATATCGCACTCTATAAATGAATTAACAGATAGTGTTATTAACATAAAATCCCTTAGTGATAAGCAAAATGAAAAGAGTAAAGATATCCTAAATATTAAAGATGATTTAAACGGATTATCGGAAAACTTAAACAAAGAGCAAAACATGGTTGAGGATAATGTTAATACAATAAAAAATAATATTGAAGAGCTTAAGAAAGTTACCAGCAAAAATCAGCAGATTATTAATAATTTAAACGAATATTCCAATAAATATATAACAGAATATACAGGTTCTACAAAGAGATTACAAACAAACCCAGAAGAGAATAAGAATATAACCACACCAGATGATTAATATGATATAAATCCATATCAATTATAATTGGACCATTTCATATCCTTCGTTTATAATAGCATCTTCAACTTTGTCTATGTCAAAATCTCCAGATATTATTACTGTTCCATCAGCCAGATTGAGTTTAACATCTTCCACACCACTTATACTTTTTATCGCTTCTTCAACTCTTCTAGAACAATGTTGACACATCATTCCTTTAACCTTAATAGTAGTCATTAAAATAAGTCCTCCATAAATTATAAATTTTTATCCCAGTAATACTCAGGTTCATTATGGTTTTGTGCTTCCCACCTTGCCATAGCATAAAGGGTATCACTTAGTCTATTTATATATTTTAAAACCATTTCATCAACATCTTCGAGTTTTGCCAGGGCGATAATCCTCCTCTCTGCTCTCCTACATATCGTTCGAGCGTGATGTAAGAAGGAAGAGATTTTTCCACCACTGGGAAGAATGAAGGTAGTAAGAGGTTTTAGGTCTTTAAACATATGGTCTATAAAATCCTCCAACCTTTTAATCTCTTCATTTTTTATTTTAGGCATTGTATCCGTCTTCTTATCCTTTGGTGTAGCGAGATTAGAGCCGATATTGAGTAAATTATTCTGTATCCTTTTGAACTCATCTTCGATTCTTTTACAGGTTTCATCCTCACATCCAGCTTCATTATGGAATGCCCTAGCTATTCCGATAACTGAGTTTAATTCATCAACTGTACCATATGCTTCGACTTTTACTGAATCTTTGGATATTCTAAGACCACCTACTAAAGAGGTTTCGCCTTTATCTCCTTTTCTGGTATATATTTTCATCATATCTCCTTATATCATTTTCGATAAAAACAATATTTTTTTATTGATTAGTTAATGATAATTAAAATAATAATTTAGTATGAAAACAAGATGTAACATTTATATTCTAAACCAGTATTAAAGTTTCGTGTAGGTCATCTATAAACCAATCACTATAGTTAGGTTCGTTTAAATCAATTTTCCCCCACTTATCTTTAACATAAACATTAACTGTAGGTCTGTGTGGTTTTTCATGGTTGTTTGTGAAGATACTCGCTGGAATTGTATTGTTGGTATTTTCATTTCTAAGGACTACCGATTCTCCCTCTTTATATACATTTATGGTTTTAAAGAATTCCTTTACTAAGAATCCATCAAATAATCCTGGCTGTTTCAATGTTGTATCTAAATCCCATATTCCTTCCGGGTCTGGTTTTCCAGTAGGGTCAAGATTAGGAACAGAATTATCTAAAATATATTTAACCAAATTATCCCTTCTGAGAGGTAGTCTATAAGGTTTACGGTCTAGGAATGACATATAGAAATTAATAATTGAAAAGAGTCTTGTTAGTTCATGTAGAGGAATCTGAAACTTGACTATACCGTTTTCAGTATAATGTTTTCTATCTGGAAAACCATTTCCATCTAACATGCAATGATGAAATTTAATTATGTTATCAGCAATAGCTGAGGCATACATGGAATCAGGGTCAGAAGACATGATATTATGTGCTACATATATATGCCGTTTCATCAACACCCTTTCTTCTTCTGAAAGCCTTTTATCGTTATTCTTTATGTATTTACCATCATTATTTTTGAGTATCTTTAATTCTTTTTCTACAAGTTCCCTCAGTTTGGAATGGTTGAAACCATAATCATGGAATAATATACCATAAGCAGCGTTCAATATCAAATCCATTGGGAATTGGGAGCGCTTATGCTTATCGAAACCTTTCTTATCACCCTTTTCCAATCTCTTAGAACTCACTTGATGTCCTCTTATTGCTCTCTGCCCAAAAATGCGATTACAAGTAGCCAGGAACATAATAGCAGAGTCTACTGACTTGGTTATAATGCTATTGGTAAACTCATCCATTCTGGAATGAGTAAAGCCTGGTGAATTAAGTGTTTCTGTGGTTCCTATACTTCTGGATGACTGAATGCTTACCTGGGTTACTCTTTCATGAATTATCTTCTCTAATAGAGTTTTGATTTGTGTTATCTTACTACTATCGCCCAGTAGCTTATAATACAGTTTTTGAGCACCTTCCTTTTGTAAAGGGTTTAATTGAGAACGAAAGAGGTCAGTTCCGTCAAAATATTTTAAAGTTCCTTTTGAGCTTTTTCTAATATTACTTTCATCAAAGATTTTATATAGGTCTGTCAATGCTAACTCCAGGTCGAGTCTGACTTCACGTATAAACTCTTCTTTGCTACCTTCTGGTGGGGTATTTCTCTGAGAGCTAATCCACATAAAGCAATAACCCCTTTTTTCCAATTGGTCAAGGTCGTTTTCCTGGATTTCTTTCCCTCTTTTGTAAATATTAGTATCTTCCTCGAAAAACAATTTTCCATCATTTTTTGTTTTTAGAATCTCTCTGGTTGTATTAATACTTACTTTAGCACTTATGGTATTCATTAATTCTTCGATATTTATGATTGGTTCATGGACTTTGAAGTTCATTTCATACTCATAACCTATGAATTCCATATCAAAGTCTCTTTTATTCATTATCTTAAAATATCTGTCCAGTTGTGATGTTTCGAATACATCTTTTATTTCATTATTAATCCCGAATATATACATTTCTCCGGTTTTCTTTTCTTTTATATGCTTATATAGCTGTATCAGTTGTCCTAAACCTGCCGAATCGATAAACTCCACATCTTCAAAAGAGACACCAATTTCATTATAGTTTTCAATTATATTTTTAATCCTGCTTTCGAAGTTTTTTATTTCCCCCTGTATAAAATTACCTTTTAATTTAATCACTCCAATATTGGGATATCGTTTTATGTCTACTTGAAGCATTATATAATACTCCTATTTTATTTTATTGTAGAATTCTTTATTTTTTAACATGCTATTACTAGGTTCCCTAGAAATAGTCCTAGAATAGCTGATTTTCTTTATGGTATCTTTTATATAGTTTCTATGTTCTTCTTCTATATTAATGGTTGTTATATTTCTCCATATAAATTTAGTCTTATCTCCTTCTTTATTGTTAAACTGGATGGTGGTTATTAGATGAGATATATCATCAAAAATAAAGATTACTTCTGGCAAATCTCCTTCACCATAAATCTGAACTGAATTTAACCTAAATCCTTCATCTCTAAAGTTTTTATAGGAACTATAATTAATTAATCTGCCTGTATCTTCATCATAGGTTCTTATAGAATAAAATATTACTACACCATATGGATTATATTCTTCATATAAGTAAGGTCTTTCTTTATCATCATAGAAGAGCTTAGCAGTTAGATTACCTTCAGCATCTAATTTATATTCGCTTTTTATTTTCCCGCTCTCATCATATTCTATGAAATTCTCACTGTAATTATCTGGGTCAAAGCTTACGCTTTTGGTTATTTTCCCACTTTCGTCGAAGTATTCTATATTTAAAGGTTTACGGTCTTCCTTGGAAAGTGTTTCGAGTATTCGAGGTTTTCCATTATTAAAATGAATAATCTGGATTTTATCATCTTTCATGGTTTCATACTTAGTTATTACACCATCATTTGATATAGTTAATACTGAATCCCCAACATATTTTTTACTAGCTATAACTTTTTCCTCATCATCATATATTTCCCATGTGTTACTGCCTTTGCTTAGAACATCTATGTTTAATTCCCCATTTGTATTGGTATAATAGGACATTTTATTCGAACCGATACTACCATTTATATTCAAAATATTATTATTCATATCATGGTTATAGTTAAGGCTTCCGGATAGTGAACCACTGATAGAAACTCCATTTACTATATTATTTTTACCATAATTATAACTTACTTTTAGGCTATATTCATTACCTTTTCTAACGCCGTTTCTTGTTACGGTTTGTAGTTGGTCATTGTTGTACTGGTAACTCACTTCTTCATATACATTGCCTAGTGGACCTTTAACGGTTTCAGTTATGAATTTACCATCTTGTATAGTGTATTCATGGGT
>CAYUUC010000251.1:0-5509 GCA_964447635.1 uncultured Spirochaetia bacterium | reverse complement strand
ATTGATGTTTATGGATATAAGGTGATTGAATAGATTGTACAACTCGGAGATATCATCATTATGAATAAGCCTATCCATGTTAAAAATGATATCCGAATTATTATCGAAATTCCTGATTTCACTTATCAATCCCTCTATTCTATCATAATCCACATGGATTTTGTAGTCTTTATTTCGGGAAAGTATCGAATATTTATTATCATCAATAATAAAGCTTTCAATTCCAGCATCTCTATATTTCTTTATCTGTTGTAATGTTTCAACGAAAGTAGTGATTTTTGGCTTTTTATTAAACATGCTTCCTAATCTCAATTCTTTTTCTAATAATGGTTAATTCATCTATATTATTGTAGATAGGTTTATCAATGGTTATATAAGCTATATGGTTATTAGGAATTTGGTACAAAGTCTCTCCAGATAAATCTTTAATAGTAATGATTTTCCTTATATATACTTCAGTTTGAGGAATCATTATTTCAATTTCTTCTCCTATGGTTGTAGGATTCTTAATATCTACCGCTAATTCTCTATTGGATATTGTCTCAATAACACTACCCAGGTATTCATATAAGATATACTTATCATCATTATTATATAGAATACTTTCTTTACCCGCTCTAGATATAAGGAAACCCGTTGTATATGAACGATTTGTATTAGACATAAGTTCTGTTTTCATTTTTGGCAGGAGCATTTTATATTTATATAGATAATCTTTATCATTGGTTATACTATTATAACAGAAGTCTATTGCTTTCCTATAAGTGGATATCGTATTAGCAAGGTATAGATTATTTTTCATCCTCCCTTCTATCTTTAAAGAACATATCTTTCCTGATTCCACGATGGATGGTATTTCATCGATAGCCCATAAGTCTTTCGAGTTTAGCAGGTAGATTGCTTCATCTAAATCCTTTATTCTATAAGCCCAACGGCAACTGTTTGTACATCCTCCTCTATTGGCGTCTCTCAATGAAAGATAGTTGGATATAGTGCATTTCCCGGAATAGGACATACACATACTACCATGAATAAAGATTTCCACATCTAGACCACTTTTGTCACGAATATTGCATGCTTCATTTATAGATGTTTCTCTACCAAGGATTATTCTCTTAACTCCGCACTCACCCCAGAATTTTGCTGATTCATAGTTGACTGCGGATGCTTGTGTGGAAAGATGGATTTCGAAATCTGTAAATTCTTTAGCCATTTCTAAAACACCGGCATCGCTTATGATTAAACCATCTAAATCCAATTCTCTGATTTTTTGTAGAAAACTTTTTACACCATTGATTTCATGGTTATGAATAAGTGTATTAACCACCAGGTAGACTTTTTTTCCATATTCATGAGCTAAATTCAATCCCTGACGAATTTGGTTCAATGTGAAATTTCCAGCAGCACTTCTAAGACCATAGTTTTTAGAACCAATGTATACAGCATCAGCCCCATATAAGAATGCAACTTTCATTTTTTCAAAATTTCCAGCAGGAGCTAGAAGTTCAGGTTTTTTTTTAGTATATTTTTTCATAGTATTATAGACAATAATATAAGTATTTATATAATAATAATATATGTAAAAATTTGACTTAATTTTATAAAAGTAAGTATATTTTAACTAACACTTCGAAATAGAAAAAATTATGCATTGTGATATAATTTATTTAAAATCCTTACAAAATTAAAAAACTAGCTGGAGATATTAATGAAAAAAATAATAACATTTTTAATAATAATAAGTATTGCTGTTTTTGTAATTAATTGCCCGAATAAACCCGAACAACATACACTAACCATTGTTATAGAGCCGGAAAACGGCGGAACTGTAACAGAAAGTGCCGAATCTGGTGGTGGGAATGGTGTATATGAACATGGTACTGTGGTTACTTTAACCGCAGACCCTAATTCTGGTTTTAATCTTGATTCATGGAGCGGTACGGATGATGATGGCTCTACATCACATACTAACACGGTTACTATGTATAATGATAAAACCATAACAGTAACTTTTGAAGAACCGGGTACTACAACATATAACTTAAGTATTAACGCTACCAATGGAACTGTAATATGTCGTGTAGATGGTAGTATTGATAATGGACCTTATGAACCGGGAACAGTGGTAGATTTGGAAGCTGTACCCGATACTGGATATGAATTCGGTTCATGGAGCGGTACAGATGATGATGGTTCTACCTCTACAAACAATACTGTTACCATGTATAACAATAAAACAGTTACAGCAACATTTGAATCAGCGGATTATACACCAGAACCTGAGTATTACAATTTACCAGAATACTTTGCTGATGATACTGTTTCTGATCCACCATTATCACCATGGGTGGTTGGATTTAGCAATAGTACTGGCGGACCAGGTAGAGGTCCTACTGTTTTAGACCATTCTACACATGGTATGTCCCTTATGATAACAGAATCAGCATTAGGAGATATCGATGGTGGTGACCAATGGGGTTCTAGTGCTTCAGGTTATTCATATGCTCAGATTGAGTTTAAGACCCCCGGACCTGGGACTTTGACTTTCAAGTACCGCAATTGTGGATGGGATGCTTCTGCTAACTCTACAATACCCAATGATACATTCGAGTTCTGGAAGGACTTAGACCTGGCTAATATTGATAATCCCCCTGCTGCTGATTGGACTTCACCATCAACTGACAACTATGATGGGGTCTATGCTTCAATTTACTTAGATACTGGAGATTATAAGCTCACATGGAGAGCTGATAAGTCAGGTACGGGATATGATGAGGATTCTGCATGGATAGATGATATTGAATTCGACCCTGATGGATGGACACCTGGTGGTGGAGACCCTAACAAACAATGGCTTATTATGATGTATATGGGAGCTGATTGTGATTTAGAAGAGTTCTTATGGGATGATGTAAATGAGATGGAATATGGATTACACCTATTAGACTCCGCAGTTAGAGATAAAATCAAGGTAGTTGTCTTATGGGATGGAATTAGTGGCTATTCTTCTATACCTCCAGAGGGTGGAAGACTTTATGAATTAGGAACAGATACTAGTCAGGACACAACCCTATCCAGTAATACAATTGACCATACATCAACCGGCAAATGGTGGTCCGGTGATGAAGTTGATACATCAGATGATTCAACAATTACCGGTTTCTTGAACTGGGCTTCTACCAACTATCCTGATTATACCAACCATATGCTTATGTTCTCTGACCATGGTGGAGGACCGAGAAGCAGAGGCGACATACCTACTGGTAGAATAATTACAAAGGGTGCTGTATGGGATGAGACTACTGGTTCCTGGGATTACCTAGAAACGAAAGAGATAGAATTAGGTATTAGTAATGCTGGATTTACAGGTTCTAATAAGCTATCAATATTAGGTTTCGATGCTTGCTTGATGGCTGGTGTTGAAGAGGCTTATGAACATAGAACTGTAGCTGATTACTTCGTAGCATCTCTGGAAAGCGAACAAGGAGACGGATGGGAATTCCAACATTGGATCCCTCAAATCACTGATGGTATGACAGGTTCTCAGTTAGGAACTCTGTTAGTAGAGTCCTATAGGGATAACTTTGATACATTTAATGGTAATCAAACTCTATCCTGTACAGATTTATCAGAGATAGAAGGCTTGAAAACAGCTATCGATGACTTAGCTCAAGCTATCATTGATGAAGGTGCTTCTACATATAAAAGCTATTTTGAAAGTTCACAGAGCTTCTCTGGAACATGGGCTGACCTTTATGAAATTGGTGACTTCGCAGACTCATTATCATCGACTGCTGTTTCTACAGAAGCTAATGCTGTTCTTACTGCAATGGGTAATGCCATCGTATACTCATGGGCTGATAGTCAATCCGGAGGTTATGACGGAGTAGGTAGTGTGACTCAGAAAGGTCTCTCAATTATGGGTGACAATAGCGGTTATTTCACATATGGAACATACTATTTTGACTTTGCTGATAGTTCATGGGCTACGCTATATAATACATGGTATTAATCAATATTATAATTTAGCTGGAGGGGAGTATTCTCCTTCGGCTATTAAGTTAAATTATCCATTAATTCTAACTATCATATTGCTCTCTATAAAAGTAGATATATAATCATAATTCATATAGATTGACATTAAAATTGAGAAGAACCATATCTTTAATGATGTCTCAGCTGGAGAATGTATATTCTTTTTATAAAAAACCCTATCGATTAGAATAAGACATATTAATGAAAATAGACATCCACCTATGAAAATCGATATATTGGGATTAGTTATCGGGAATGATAATGGACTTAAACCATAACTTAATATTATGATTGAAGATAGGACAACCAAAAGACCTACATGAGCAGTATGGTTTATATGAGGTACGATTTTATATATAATGATGATTAGGATAATCGTTATTAGTAAGGTTATTCCGTTTAATATCGTTCCTTCAAATATGCCTAATCCTATAGTTAGAAGGATATAAAATAAACCAGTGAAAATGGTCTCAGGTGTGTCTCCATATAGTGGCAAGTTTAGATTTTCTATAATATTAGCGAGGATTTCATCCTGGTTGTTTCTATAGTAAAATTGATAACCATATTTTGGATGTTCAACCAGCCATACATAATGATTGATTGATTTTTTATCTTTATCATCACATAAAATCTGAGGGGACCATTCAGAACGAGGTGTATAAGACAAATTGATTGTATTGAATGATCCTTGTTCATAGTTACCGTATGTAAGGAATATATCACGGTCTGGATAACCATTTCGATTTGTGTCAGTTTCGATTATCCATAGATTCTGGAAGATATCCTCATCGGGGAAGTAATGTAGGTCGAAATTTAGGTAGACATGGTCTGGTTTTTCTCGCATCATCAGCTTTTTATCAAATTTACCGGTTTTTATATTAAATTTGAATATATATAAGTCAATCCCAGCTGCTCTTACAGCATTACCTTCATGAGCGACAGTTGTTACCGAGAACAAAATCTCATCCTCACTTATCCATACTGGTTGTATACCATTATCTCTTTCGATATAGTTCATTCTTGATGCTCTTGGTGTATCATACAAGTAAAAACCGTTTCTATATTCTTTTATAATTTGGTCGTATGTTTGATTAAGTAAACCGAAGTATAAATTGGATCTTTTCTTTTCGATTCTCTCTTTGAAACATACTATGCGATATTTATCATTTTGTATGATTTTTGGCATGGATATTACAAAATCAGATGAGAATATTTCTTTCACAGTGTATTTCTTATCATTAAAATCCAGGAAATAGTTCTCCAATACGATTTTACTTCGTCCAACAGACCTCATCATGGTTAGGATAAGGTTATTTTCTTTGTTTTGGTTATCGGTTATACTTAGGTTTTCGGGTATTCTCATTGTATTATCTAAATATATATTCGGGATAATCTTGAAGTTTGTATATCTATTATTATTAAGGAAATCATCCATATCATATTTTTTAAAGGCGGAGATTATATCTTTATTATT
>CAYUUC010000250.1:0-5537 GCA_964447635.1 uncultured Spirochaetia bacterium | reverse complement strand
ATGGCAAAATTTATATATTGCCTTGATTTTCTATACTCAAGATCATCTCTTAAAGATAATGAGTTAAATAAAATAATTGATATAATTAAAAAAATAAAAACTTATGTTAAAAAGCATCAAAAGGAAAATGGGAAGTTTGAAACTTCAAATGAATTATCTCCAAAAGAAGAAATAAGACACATGTTATTTATAGTAAATATATTAGAAGATTTAATACAGGATAGTATCTATTATTATAGAAGTAATTTGAAATCTATTGATAAGATCTTTGAAAATGTCATTCATATTGATAAGATATATAATATGATAATATAATATTTTTGTTATTTCGAAAATAATAAACTTGTAATTTAGCAACCCAGTATTAGATTTAAAATTTATATAAAGAATAGAAACTACTAAATTTTAATACTAATATTTCAAATAAAAACAAAATTTTTAGTATTTTTTATAGTAACTCACAACTTGGTTTATAAGCAAAAACTATAAAGCTCACGATTAATTTATAACATCTTTTGATATTTTTATTTACAATACCTCTAATATTATGTATATTTAATTATATTATACTTTATACATTATAAATCATAATTTTATAACTAAAATGTATAATATAAAAAGTATAATTAATATACAATTATATATTAATAAATTGTAAGGAGACTTATTAAGCTATGAGAAAACTATTAATTTTATTTATTCTTTTATCGACAGCTATCATTATCTTATCTTGTACACCAAAATTAGACCCAGCAGGAGACGAAGACGGTGACGGACTAACTAATGGTGAAGAGGAAGCGGGATGGACTATAGAAGTTGATCTGAACGGAGATGGAGACTTTGAGGATGCTGATGAAACAATAGTTGTAACATCAGACCCGCTACTTACTGATACCGATTCAGACGGGCTGGATGATCATTATGAAAAAACCCAATCCAAATCAAACCCACGAAAACCTGATACCGATTCAGACGGACTGGGTGATGCTGAAGAAATCAACATCTATGGAAGCAGTGCCTTCAAAGTAGACAGTGATGCGGATTCACAGGGCGATCCTAAACTTTTTGATGGGTCAGAAATTCTAATATATGGAACATCACCAACCTTAACTGATACTGACGGAGACAGGCTTGGACAATTAGAAGATGAAGGAGGAAATATTATCCAAGCAAGTGATTGGTATGAAATAAACAATGCAGGATTTAATCCTGCAGTAGCAGACATTCCAAAGCTTGACTTAAACATAGCAACCGACCCGACAGTTGTATTGGATATAACATATGGTACTGGAAGCGATGCTGAACATCAGTTTTATCAAGCTACACTTGAATCTGATACATCAGAGCTTGATAAGACAAATTCTTCATCTAATTCTAATACCATTGAAAACAGTCAAAAGATAGGTGTTGAGGTAGAATCAGAAATAGCTTGGCCTCCATCAGCCAATATTAAAATTTCAGCTGAAGCAAATTTTACACAAGCATCAACTAATGAGCAATCATCTTCCATAACAGAAACAGCATCTCAAACAGCACAGCAGGAATATTCAAATTACCAGACTTATAGCTCAACAAATGATGAAACATATTCAGATGGTACCATTTCTGTTGGATTCAAGATAAAGAATACCGGTGATGTAACTTTTACATTAAAAGATTTACAGTTATCCGCCTTAAAAAGAGACCTGACAGATCCTGAATCTGTGAAGGTTTATGCTACTCTTGAACCTACAATACAATCCGGCGGTTACACAATATCTCCTTCATCAGAAACAGGAGTTCTTGAAATTACAAACACTCAAGTAAACGCAACACTTGTGAAAGAGCTTTTACAAAGCCCTGAGTCGCTATTCTTTGATGTAGCATATTTTGAGCTTGAAAACGAAGATGGTGAAAGTTACTCATTTATTGCACAAGATGTTACTTCCAAAACAGGACTTTTGGTTATTGATTATGGCGGGGAAAATAATCAACCTGTGGAAAAATACGCTGTTGCTACTAATGTTTATCGTACAGAGAATGGAACACCGGCGGGTGTAACTTTAAGTGAAATACTCACTAATATACTTGAGATACCTTATGAAACAGACCCCAATAACGATAACCTAAAAAGCATAAGAAATGTAGAAACAGACCCAACAAACCCTAAAACAGAAGGATTCTGGGTGGTTATGACATCAAGTGAGAGTATAGATGATGATCCGGAAACACAAATACCATTCGATGATATTGTAATGAAGAACAAAGATGTTGTTGAACTGGTATATGTTAAGGATTATGATGGAGATAAGCTATACAACAGAGAAGAAGCAGTTTACGGATCAGACCCTAACAACCCTGATACGGATGGAGACGGTTTAACAGACTTTGAGGAAGTAAAAGTAGGATGGATGACTACTGAGTATACTGATAATCGACAAGTATATTCCAGCCCAATTAATGTAAATATCGACGGCGATGACTATAATGATTTTGCGGAATTTTACAATAAAACAGACCCTACCAAAATCGACTATGATCAAGTTTGGTCAGGACCGGATACACTAACAGGACATACAGATAGTGTTCAATCTATAGCTTTCAATCAAGACGGAACTCAGATAGTATCAGGAAGTTCGGATGATACAATAAAAGTATGGGAATATGACGGCTCAACATGGAACAACATACACACACTAACAGGTCATACAAGTATTGTTGAGTCTGTTGATTTTAATAATGACGGAACTCAGATAGTATCAGGAAGTTATGATAATACAATAAAAGTATGGGAATACGACGGCTCAACATGGAACGACACATACACATTAACCGATCATACAGATATTGTAAGATCAGTCGCTTTCAATCATGATGGAACTCAGATAGTATCAGGAAGTTCGGATGATACAATAAAAGTATGGGAATATGACGGCTCAACATGGAGTAATACATACACATTAACAGCACATACTGATAATATCACATCAGTGGCCTTCAATCATGACGGAACACAGATAGTATCAGGTGCTCTTGATTATACAGTTCTTGTATGGGAATACGACGGCTCAACATGGAACGACACATACACATTAACACACCCTGATTATTACATAAAATCAGCTGCTTTCAATCATGATGCTACAAAAATTGTATCTGTGTGTGATGATGGAATAATGTATATCTGGGAGTTCAATGGAACATCTTGGGGTAATACGCACACAATACCTTCTGGATTCAATGGTTTCGAATTGGCTAATTTCACTCATGATAACCAAATTATATCTGTAGAAAATGTTTCTGGTTTTCGCAATGTTTGTATCTATGATTTCGACGGTTTAACATGGAGTAATACTAAAACTCTAAATAATGATATATCAGGTAATATAAATTCTCTCGCTTTGAATGGAAAAAAAGTCGCAATAGGTGGTTTTCTCGGTATTCGTGTGTGGGAATATTATATTAACAATGAACCTAATATAGAATTAACTTCTATAAGTCCTATAAAAGCAAGGGAAAATTACGCATCCTCAGTAGAAATAACTCTCACAGGAACTGGTCTGGATTTTGTAACAGAAGTAAGCGTTGGCAGTGTAACATCCACTACCTTTACATCCCAAACAGATACAGAAATAGTTTTAACACTTGATTTATCAACTCTTGCGGTAGGAACATATGATGTAACAGTAACAAAAGGAACTATTACTTCAACTTTAACTGATGGCTTTGAAATTTTAGATGATACTAAAATTTGGGTTAACACACATGTTCTTGGATCATCTAATCCTGTTCTTAGTCTTCAATTCAATCATGATGCAACCAAAATAATATCAACGGATCATAATTATGTTTCTGTATGGGAATACGATGGAACAGATTGGAATAATAACCACTCATTATATCATTTGAATGTTGTTGAAGATGTTGCTTTCAGCCCTGATGGAACCAAAATCGCAACGGGAGGATGGGATGAAGAAGTTTATATCTGGGAATGGAATGGATCAGCTTGGAATAACACACACACATTATCAGAACCTACATATGTTATTGAAGATGTTGCTTTCAGCCCTGATGGAACCAAAATCATAGCTGTAGGTCGATTTGCTGAATTATACATATGGGAATGGAACGGGTCAGCTTGGAATAACACACACACATTAGTTACTATGTTTGATTTTGATTCTGTTGACTTTAATTATAATGGGACAAAGATTGTAGCAACTTCAAGTTTCTATAGTAAAATGTTATTATGGGATTGGAACGGGTCAGCTTGGAACAACACACATACCATAGATTTATCGTATATCCCTAATCAAGAAACTTTTAATCATGACGGAACACAGATTGTATCAGGTAGTGGTGATACTACAGTTCGTGTATGGGATTGGAACGGGTCAGCTTGGATTAACGCACACACACTATCAGGACATTCAGAGGGTGTTAATTCTGTTGATTTCAATCATGATGGAACCCAAATTGTATCAGGTAGTGGTGATACTACAGTTCGTGTATGGAACTGGAACGGATCAGCTTGGAACAACATTCAAACACTAACCGAACATTCAGGGGGTGTTAATTCTGTTGCTTTCAACCATGATGGAACCCAAATTGTATCAGGTGGTAATAATACTATATGTATATGGGAATATACATGGGAATATAATTAAGATAAAGTATCATATCAGTGGAAGTCTTTAAGGGCTTCTGCTGAATTTCCCCAAGATTAAATCTGATTAATAATCTCTATCTCTTCAATAGGAAGGGGTTTACTAATTAAATAACCTTGAGCATAATTACAATTATTCTCTCTAAGGAACTTCATATGTTCCTTAGTTTCTACTCTTTCTGCAACAACTTTCAATCCTAAACTATGTGAAAGAGCTATTATTGCTTTGGATATTTCTGTATTATCTTTATCAGTAGTACAGTCTATAATAAAGTAAGTATCAATCTTTACAGAATCTATCGTTATATATTTAAGATAACTAAAAGAGGGATATCAAGTACCAAAATCAACTTTAGATAGACTAATTACTCTTTCTTTCAATGCATAAAGTTTAGTAATGATATGTTTGGCATTGATCATAATAATACTTTCTGTAATTTCTAATTCATGATTATTTGTTAGTAATTTTGACATAGTAAATGCAGATTGAATAGAAACTACCTCATCCAAAAAAATTATTCTATCAATGATACATCTCATCCAGGGTAAATTTTACTGTATATATATAAATAGACCTATTAGCAAACTGGTTCAACATTATAGCATATAAAATCTAATAATAATATTTTTTTAAAAAATAATAATGATATTTCTTTCTTGATATTATTCTATTATATTTATTTTATATCAATATCTTATTATATAGTACCAATAATGAGCGGTATAAATTTTGCTCATTGATGCTATTTTTTTAAAAGAGTTTTTCATATCTTTTTTTTAAAAAGGCAAAAAGACATGAAAAACACCAAAAAACTTATTTAATAAGATAACAAATAATTTATTGACAGTAAATAAAAAACGATAGAAAATTGTGAAGAAGATAAAGCATCAA
>CAYUUC010000249.1:0-5550 GCA_964447635.1 uncultured Spirochaetia bacterium | reverse complement strand
AGGGATAATAGCTGATTAATATTTGTATAGTATAGATAAACGTTATTAATCTTCACCCAGTAAATCCATTAATTCATCTTCATTTATTATTTTAATACCTAATTTTTTGGCTTTATCATATTTGCTTCCAGGCTCAGAACCTGCAACAAGAAAGTCTGTTTTCTTGCTTACAGAAGTAGTTACAGCTCCTCCATGTTTAATAATTAAGTTTTTAGCTTCTTCCCTTTTTAAGTTATGAAGTGTTCCTGTGATAACGAATTTTTTATTACTTACTTTTTCATTATGCATTCCGACTTTTTGTTCGGATTCTGTATTTAATCCGGCTTCTTTTAGTTTTTCTATGAATTTAATATTATTTTCATCATTGAAATAATCGAATATAGATTTGGCCATAACTTTACCGATTTCATATATACTTGTTAATTCTTCTACTGAAGCATTCATTATCTCATCCAAAGAATTATACTTTCTGGCTAATACTCTAGCCCCCTTCTCACCGATATATCTTATACCTAAGGATTTTAACAATACAAATAAAGACTGATTTTTAGACTTTTCAATAGACTTTATAAGATTATTCACGGATTTCTTACCAAAACCCTCCATCTTTTCTATTTCATCCCTTTTATCCTTTAACTTATATACATCTGATATATTGTTTACTAATCCTTTATTATAGAAAGTTCGGACATATTTTTCACCGAATCCCTCTATATCCATACCACTTTTAGAAGCAAAATGAGCAATTCTTAATATAACCTGTTCCGGGCAATCATAATTCGGGCATCTAATCGCCACTTCTCCTTCATCCTTAACCAGCTTAGTATCACATACCGGGCACTTATCTGGGGGATTTATCTTCTGGGCATCTTTCGGTCTTTTTTCTTTTATTACACTAACAACTTGAGGTATAATTTCACCGGCTTTCTCGATAAATACGGTATCCTTTACCCGAACATCTTTTCTCTCTATTTCATCAAAGTTATGTAAGGAAGCACTACTTACAGTGGTTCCTGATAATGATACAGGTTCGACTTTAGCTACCGGGGTTATGCTACCCAGTCTTCCCACCTGGAATACGACATCTTTTATCTTAGTAGTAGCTTGTTTGGCTGGATACTTATATGATATAGCCCATCTAGGTTCTTTAGATGTGTATCCCAGTTCTTCCTGGATTGACAATGAGTTTACTTTCACTACCATCCCATCTGTTTCATAATCGAGGTTTTCTTTCTTCTTTTCAAAATCGTTTATATAATCAATAACTTCATCCATATTATCACACAGCTTAAGATAGTGAATTGCTGGTAAACCCAATTTTTTGATGAATTTCACTCTTTCCTCTTGAGTCCCAAGTTCTTTAGCAAGGTCATCATTAATCCGAATCAAAAAATATAAAAAAATCTTAAGTTTCCGCTTAGCTACTTCTTTTGGGTCTAGAGTTTTTATTGAACCTGCTGTAAAATTTCTTGGATTAGCAAATGGTTTCTTCCCCTCCTTTTCTCTTTTCTTGTTTAATTCTTTAAAGTCACTAATTGTAATATAAACTTCTCCTCTTACCTCAAGATTTAGCTTTTTATCATAATCAATTTTTAGTGGTAGTTCCATAATGGTTTTGATATTCTGTGTAACATCATCGCCTTTTGTTCCGTCACCCCTGGTGATGGCTTGCTTAAAGGTGTTTTCATTGTATATAAGGCTAATTGATACACCATCGATTTTAGGTTCCACGGTATATTTCACATAATCTCCTACATCTTTTTTTACCCTTTTATCAAACTCCTTCAAATCTTCCTGGTTATATGTATTCCCAAGGCTCATCATAGGGATTTCATGTTTAACAGTTTGGAATTCCTCCACAGGTTCACCTCCTACTCTTTGGGTAGGAGAATCCGGAGTTTTGAAATCAGTATATTCATTTTCCAGTTCTCTAAGTTCCTTCATCATCTGGTCAAATTCATAATCGCTAATTTGCGGATTGTTTTCCACATAGTACATCCTATTATGATAGCGTATCTTATCTTTTAAATCGTCTATATACTTTTTAATATCATTTCTATCTTTAGACAATCTAAGCTCCTTTTATCTTTTTATGATTAGATTTTAGCTTATTTACTTTTTTAATTACTTTACAAATTAACATATTTTTCATGAGAAAACCATAAAAAAATATCATAGGGAGATTATATGTCAAGATTCATAGTAGAAGGTGGAAATAAACTATCAGGTGTTTTTCATCCAACCGGGAACAAAAATGAAGCTCTTCCAGCCATTGCAGCAGCTTTATTAACCGAAGAAGAAGTAATCCTGGACAATATCCCGGGTATCAAAGATGTAAATCATATGCTGGATATAGCTGAAAGTCTGGGTGCATACGTAACCAGGATGGGAAAATCTAAAGTGAAAATAAAATCTGAAAAAATTAATACTGATAAACCCGATTCAGATTTATCCAAAAAGATAAGGGCTTCATTCTTATTCGCATCACCATTATTACATAGAGTAGGTTCAGCAAGGTTATACAAACCTGGTGGTGATAAAATAGGCAGAAGACGGTTAGGAACTCATATAGTAGCATTAACAGGATTAGGAGCAGAATTCTATACTGATGATTATTATGAATTTAAATCAAGCAAATTAATCGGTAATAATGATTTATTCCTGGATGAAGCAAGTGTAATGGGAACAGAAAACGCCATCATGGGAGCAGTTCTAGCTGAAGGTAAGACAACCATCCTAAATGCAGCATCAGAACCTCATGTCCAAGGATTGTGCCACATGCTTAATAAGATGGGAGCTAAGATTAGTGGCATAGGTAGTAATATTCTTTACATAGATGGCGTCAAAAAGCTACATGGATGTGAACATTCAATCTCACCAGACCATATGGAAATAGGCAGTTTAATCATAACATCCGCTATTGCAGGAGATGGTGTAACCATCAAAAATGTTATTCCTTCAAATTTCAGGATGATATGCTTGAATTACAATAAACTCGGAATTAATGTTGAAAAACAAGGTGAGGACTTCTTTATCCCTGGGGAACAAGACTTAAAGATTGTATCCGAAGTAGATGGTAGTATGACTAAGATTGATGATGCACCTTGGCCAGGTTTCCCAACTGATCTTATGTCCATAACTATTGTAGGAGCAACCCAATCCCAGGGTAGTATATTAATATTCGAGAAGATGTTTGAAGGGAGGATGTTTTTCGTAGACCATTTAATACAGATGGGAGCTAATATCGTTTTATGTGATTTGCATCGTGTGGTGGTAACAGGTAAAACACCTCTCAGAGGATATAAAGTAGTTAGTCCGGATATCCGTGCTGGTATGTCGCTTCTGGTTGCGTCTCTGGTAGCTGATGGTAAGACAGAGATAGGTAATATCGAGCAGATAGATAGAGGTTATGAAAAAATTGATGAAAGATTAAATGAATTAGGAGCTAAAATCAAAAGAGTTAACGATTTATAAAAAGAACCATAAAAGAACTTTAAAGGAAAATCTATTGTAATTTTATAATAAAATTTTCCATTCTCCTGAATATTTTATCCATTAAACACTGTATATAATTACATGTTTATAATAAAAGGAGAATAACCATGAAACATCACTGTTCTGTTTGCGGAAAAGCTGTATCAAGAAAACTTTCCATGACTAAGAAATTAGAAAACCATCAAGAATTAATATGTCTGTCTTGTATAAAGAAAATCGACCCAATTGCCTACATTTTTGTTCTTCAATCAATTGAAAGGAACTTAATAGAGGAACTAAAAACCCATGAAAAGGAAAATCAATCCATCCCTAATAAATCTATTGAAAAGCAAACAAAACACACCATCCGCAAAATTTCCGCATAAAAACCAATATTATAATATAAGGTGTTATATATATTATAATACATAATAACTATAAATAAGTATCAATGTTATTTATTATAACTCAACTTAAATTAGTTTTTGTATATGTTTTAACACACATTAGTCATATTCATGTGTAATATTTTATACAGTGTGTTTTTTATTAGATAAGAAAACAGAATAATAATTTCATATTCATTATACTCCATTTATCTTACCAATATACAATTTACCGTATAGAACAAAAAAAATAATGGTTTGGCATAGAAATTGATGCTATATATAGTGTTCATAAAAAACTAATTAAGGAGTAGTTTTAATGGAATTATTAAGAGAAAATAATGTCAAAACTTCTAATAAGAACAAAGATAAAGCCAAACCTAAAAAAGAAAACTTAGAAAAAAATGATACGATAAAACTTTATTTAGAAGAAATTAGCAAATATAAACTCCTTAACTTTGAAGAAGAGAAAGAATTATCTCGAAAGATTCAAGAAAATAACGATGAAGAAGCATTAAATAAGCTGATAAATTCAAATCTAAGACTGGTAGTAAAAATAGCCCGGAATTATCTATCCACAGGATACCCTTTAATCGATATTATACAGGATGGTAATTTAGGACTAATAAAAGCAGCCAGTAAGTACGACTATAGAAAGAATGTAAGATTTTCAACATACGCTTCATGGTGGATTAAACAAACCATTGTAAGAAGCCTATCAGTTAAAAAGAGAATGATTAGATTATCCCATAGAAAAGAAGAAAAGCTCCGAAAGATTAAAAAAGCAAAATCGAAATATTATCAGAAAAATAAAACAATGCCTACTACAGCAGAATTATCCCAATTATTAAACATATCCATAAAAGAGATAAAAGAAATACAATCATATTCAAGCAATGTTATTTCAATTGAAGATAATATAAACGAAGAAGAGAATTTTACTTTGAAAAATATAATAGAAGATAACTCTTTCAAACCGGATAGTATGATTGAAAACGAAGTTCTAGCTAAAGAGACCGAAAAAATCATGAACTCATTAGTTCCCAGGGAAAGAATAATCATATCCTTCAGATATGGTTTCAACAGCTCAAATAAGAAATACACACTAAAAAAAATGGGTGAGATTTTTGGGATATCCGCAGAAACTGTTAGACAGATAGAGATTAAAGCTTTAAATAAGATAAAAGCTCAATTTCCTTACCTGAAAGATTTCTTAAACTAATCAGAGTTAAAAGGAAAGTAAACTTTAGCTAGCATACCATCTTCTCTAAAATCAATCTTAAAATTATCAATATCGATATTCATCCCCTTTAAAATGATTATAATCATAGCTAATCCTAATCCAGCTCCTTCGGTATCATCATATGCATCTAAATAATAATCTGCTATTGATTCGTAAGTTTTAGCTGCTTCTAGTTTAGTCTCTATTCTATTACGGTCGAATTTTGGTATTCTGCTATTATTCAATACTAGGATATCTAATCCCTTATCAGAGAACTCAAAAGAGATTTTTACATAATAACCGTTCTTGTATATCATCCTTCCAAAATCTTTGTTACTTATCTTCTCTAGGGTTTTTTTAAACTTAGCTGTTCCAATAATATATTCTTCTCTATTATTAACATCAACATTATTGATATTAAAGAAAGAACTCTTAAAATTTGCTTTAGTACCATTAACCGCTAATTCT
>CAYUUC010000248.1:0-5567 GCA_964447635.1 uncultured Spirochaetia bacterium | reverse complement strand
TTCTTATATTTAAAGTCCCCCTATGAGGGGGATTTAGGGGGTCGGGTTTAGAAATCCCACAACATTTAACTAAAGAGCGAAAAATTAGATAAAGGAGATGATATGATAAAAATAAAAGAACAAATAATAAAATACAAATTGATGCCTTTATCACAGGAAAATAAATTTAAATACCAGATTTTTCAATATAAAGGAAAGGTGGTTGTCTTCTTAACAGACTTTGGTAAAAATTCAATGTCTTATTCCAAATGGATTATACCTGAAATTGCTTCTCATATACTGAAAAGCCTCATCTACGATTATAACAGGAAAAACATATTATGGCTGGTCTCCATTGATAAGAAAAATGTTAAAGAAAATCCCAGCAAAACGAATGATAAATCTGGAATTTACCTATTAAAAATGGACCTACAAAAAGGATATTATAAAAAACCAAGATTTATATACTTAGACCATAGCTTAAAAAATGTAATCAGAATCATCGATAAGGCTGATTTTATTAAATCTATCGATGGTAGAAATCAACAACAAGCAAAGATGATGAATTATGAAGATTATATCATATCATTTATTGAAATTACTCCTACTGAAGAATTACTTAAAATTAAAAAAACCGATACTGAACAGATAAATGAAATCATTGATGAAATACCGGATAAAATCAAACAAAGCACATTTTTCGATATCTCTAAAACATTTCATAGATATGGATACTACACTTTTGAAGACTTAAAAATTAAATCAGGAGATGGCTCTAATAATATAGACCTTATCGCTATATCTAAAAACCAAATCCTCTTATACTCAATCATATACGAAGATAATGAAGTAGACCTGAAAGACAATTATACAGAAGAGAAAAGGGAAGAATTCATGGAAAAGAATAACTATATGATTACTGAAATAAGTAAACTAACCCAGATAAAAGATAAAATTAAAAAATATATCATTGGACATAAACCAAGTGACTTATATATAGATATTAAGATGATGGTTATATACACAAGAAACGATTATTGCTTCGAGATAGAAACTAAAACACAAAACGAGAAACCACTATTCAGAATTATGATACCACCGAATAATATAAAAAACCTGGAGGAAGTACTAGAGGAGAAAGGCGAGGTTAACAGCCCTTCCCCGGAGCTTCATTCAATTATTGTTAGAATGGAAGACCATTTTAATAACGACTAACCTGGAAATAAACCATATATATAACCACCAAACGGAAACCCTTCAGAAGAGGGGTTTTTTTTGGATTATTGATTCTTTTATAGTTTTGATTTCGCTACGATTTCACTATCTTCGTCTCTTTCCAGCAATACTTCATTTACACCTTCTAATTCGCTATTATCGATGTATAGGATAGTATATGGGCTGGTCAAAGCCATAGTTACAATCATATCGGGGTCTGGCTCTTTCATAATACATGTTATGACCAGCTTACCATTTTTCACCATAGCCGTTTTAGGCAGTATTGCATACCCACCGGAGGATTTCAGACCTTGAAATAGGCTAAAAACAATCCCATTACTGAAGTCCACACTAAAATTAAACTCATGATTAACAACATTGCTGAAGTATTCCTCACTAATAGATTCCAGCATAGTTTCATCTTTCACTACTTCAATTTTCGGCTTTCCTCCATCATAAGCTGAATAAGCACCGCCTTCCAGTCTTATAAAGTCGACATATCGTTGGTTATCTTGTGGTACCATGTCTTCCTTAATACCTCCATTACTATCATCACCAGGTTTAGTAGTATCACCGGATGAAACTGAGATAGAAGCTAATTCACTGTTCTGCTGGTTAAATAACACTATTTTTTCGATATCGTATAAAACTTTACTGTGTATAGAAGCGAAAGCATATGGGCTTTTTGCTTGTCTTCTAGTGGATGAGTCTTCCTTCTCGGCTGTTTCTACAGTTAATCTTAGAACTTTACCTTGTATGTATGCTTCATCTTTAATCCGTACTTCATTACCCATTTTGGAATTCTCACCCAGCATAAGTAAGACTAAGGCTTCCTTATCAAAATCAACTTCAAATTCCCGTATTATCCAATCTTCTTCACCTAAAAAGCTAAAATATTTATCCGATACCTTCTCAAAATCTTTCTTATTTTGGATTAGTATTGCATTAGGCTTTTTTCCTTCATATAAGCAGAATGACCCCTCTATAAGAGGTTTTACTTCAAGTTCGAGGTGAATATCAGTATCTGGCTGATCGATTATCGGGGGCATAGAGAACCTCGCATCATCCTTATCCTTTATGAGTAAACGCTTATCGTTGGATGAGACTTTCACATCGATTCTATCGAAGTATAAAACCGCTTCAATCGGTATTGACACGATAGTGTAAGGACTGGTTATCTGTTGGGTAGTGATAGTACCTGGTTCAGGCTCATGTAGAATAGCTTTTATATGTAAGACATCATTTTTGATTAATGCTTCTTTCTCTGTTCCGATACGATATCCACCGCTAGACCTCTGTCCCATGAATAAAGCTATCAGCACTTCAGATTGAAAGTTTACTTCAAATTCATAGTCCGGTTTAAGGTTCTTACCTATATAATCCTCTCTAAAACTAGTCAATTGATTATTGTTGGTTATTAAGAATAAGTCCGGCTTCCTTTGGGAGAAGTTAGAGTTAGTCTTGCTTAGGATGTGTTCCAATTTGATACCCAGTTCGCCGTTCTGCTGGCGGGTTATGTTATTAGATAATAGACTTCCGTTTTCAGTAGATAAAAGCATATTAAGCGGCATAAGCATTAATAATGCTATCATTGTAATTAAACCTGGTATAAACTTTTTCAAGGTTCTCCTCCTGAGATTTTATGTTTTTTATATATTAATTAATTTTTCCTCTTTTTCAAATGGAATAATCTTTGATAAGATATTTTTCTTTAACACCTCAAAAGGTTCTACATTCCATAAAAAAGTTTTAGTTTTATGCATTTTTTTTCCATTTCTAAATGTAATATTATCTTACATTCATCATCATTACATTATCTCAGGATTTATTATTATGGCTGATATACTAGTCGAAGTAACCAGAAGCGGTTTAGTCGAGTCGAGACATTATGGGCATATCGCAGTAGTAGCCATAGACGGCAAACTACTATACTACGCAGGCGACCCATATATCATGACCTATACCCGTTCCTCAGCTAAACCTATCCAAACCCTCGAAGTGATACTCAGCGGAACAGCTGATCGGTTCAGCTTTACTCAAGATGAAATTACCCTTATGTGTGCTTCTCACTATGGTGAACCTTATCACCTGAAAACCGTTCAATCGATTCTGGACAAAATCGGTTTGGATAAGCATAAGCTTAAATGTGGTATAATCCCACCACTGGATTCTGATGTAGCTTTAAAGATTTCCTATGATGGGGCTCAGTTTGACCAGCGTCACCATGACTGTTCTGGTAAACATGCGGGAATGCTAGCCGTCTGTGTTCATATGGGTTACGACATCGATGGGTATAAGATGTCTGAACACCCTCTCCAACAAGCCATAAAAGCACATGTAAACCATGTATATAATATTAATGACGAAAAGATGCTTATCGGCGTGGATGGATGCGATGTTCCCCTCTTTGGTATGCCTTTATACAATATGGCGTTAGGTTTCGCCCGATACACCACACCAGACAGTCTTAATCCAGAATATAGAAAACCAGCCAGACAAATCTTCAATGCGATGAATGCGTACCCAGAGATGATAGCAGGCAGTGGGGGATTTTGCACAGAACTTATAAAGCATACCCACGGTAAACTCATAGGTAAGTTAGGAGCGGAAGGCATCTATTGTATCGGGCTTAAAGATAAGGGCATCGGCATCGCTTTGATGATAGAGGATGGGGATATCGTTCGTCCGATATCTACTACCGCTATCAAGATACTGGAAGACTTAAATCTCATTGATGAAGATGAGATAAAAGCCTTGTATAAATACAAAATCAGGGATAATATCAATTCAGTTGGAAGAGTTGTTGGTGAAGTGAGAGGGGTTTTTAATCTTAAGACTGATTAAGCGACAAGTCTATACCTATATATAAAATCTGACAAAAACACTAAGCGGAATGTGAATGAGGAACTTATGTTCGATAACTCCTGGGTCTACGAAGCTTCTTCCATAACTAAACGCAAACATTAACTGAACTCCTAAACTAAATTTCTCAGTCGGAGAGAAAGACACCAAACCACCGAACTTTCCGCCAAATCCTGGATAAGAGTCGTTAAACAGGAAGCTGTAGTCGACATAGTTAACCCCGGCAGTAGCTATAATCGTAGGAGCTATGTATGGGTTTACCGGGAATGACTTAAAGAAGACAAGGTGAAAGCATATATCATATAAAGGTAGAATACCAAACTCGAATCCTATCCCTCCATTTTCGAATAGGGAGAATACGGTAATAGAACCGTTAAGATGGGATTCCAGCGCTTGAAGGTTTTCCGGGTCAAAGTTACCACCTGTATAGACGGTGAAATCACCACCGAAATTGACTTGTATTGCCCAATTGGATAAAACATCGTCTGTTTCATCCTGGGAATATGCTATAGATACTGCTAATAGGCTTATTGTTAATATAATTAATGCGATACTAATTTTTTTCATAAAATATAATCCTCCTAAAAAATTTCTTTTTGATTGACTTTAATGTAGTAATTCCTTGTTTATAATTTTATACCAAACGAGAAAAATAGATAAACCGGAGTAGTATAATAGAACAAAAGGTTACCATCCGCTACTCCAAAAGACAAATTATTATAAATCCTTATTCCAAATCTTGTGGTGGTATCAGGAGCATATGCAAATTGACCACCAATCTTAAATCCTAGCCCGGTAGTCTCCAGTATATTGTCCCCGACCATATTAAATCCTAAAGAACCAACAATTCCAGCAGATAAAACATCCAGGAAGTAAAATTCATATAGAAATTCTCCGTGTAATTGTAATTCATAGTGAAGACTTAGGTATATGTCTATTCCTACGGATATTCCATCTTCAAACATAAATGAGAATCCCAAATTATATAATGGAGCATACACTCCGGGAGTTAAATTGTCATCAGGGTCGTCAGAGCTCAGACCTGAAGGTATCGATAATCCAGTCCCAAACCTCATGCTTAAATTAAGTTCTTGAGAAAACACATTCGGTGCTATCATCAGGAAAAGAGATATCAATAAAATCACCAATAATAATCTATTTCTTTTCATTTTTCATACTCCTATTATAAGCTAAATTTTAACATAAACTTAATACAAATATATCATAAAATCCTAAACATTCAAATAGAAATTGCCTTTGAAAATTATTTACATACCAGTTCGTTAGATATACAGAAAACAATCAAACAAAATTTCCAACTTAAGTCATGGATTGAAGAGGTTTTGTTATAGACCTTCTTTATTTTTAAAGAGGAGTGTATACAAATAGAAAAAAATGTTAATCAAAAAAAGGATTTATGTGTTAAATGTATTAAATATTAAGCTGAAAACCAGCAAATTAAATAAGGAATCACAATGAGAGGTTTAATTATGAGACCAGCAAACAAAATA
>CAYUUC010000247.1:4585-5596 GCA_964447635.1 uncultured Spirochaetia bacterium | reverse complement strand
ATACTTCCCCAAATATCTTATCTTTTAGAACAAATAAGCAATAAAAACGAAGCTCAATCAGATATCCAGACATTGATTAACGATGAACTATACCAGAAAGTCAAAAACGCAAATGAATATGTGGAATCATTCTTTGATATATTATTTGAATATACCAAAACTTTAAAGAAAATAAATAAGAATGAAACCAAAATAAGATTAAAGGAAGACACACTAGAAAAAGGATTCGATAAGGTTAGGATTGTAGGAAATAATTTAGCAAACTCTTTATTGGATATATCTAAAAACCTGGATAAAATATTAAAAAAATTCAGAAGTATGAAAACCGCTGAAAAGGAAAATTTTCTCGATGAAATTAAAGAAATTAATTCATTCCATCTAAAAATATCATCATATGCAGTAACCTTAGAAGAAAACTTATCCCTATCCAATCCTTTAGAAAAAGTGTACTGGATAGAATTGAAAAATCGAGAAAACTCCCGAATAATAAAGTTAAGTTCATGTCCATTGAATATATCAAGATTCCTTCAAGAAACAATATTTGGAGAATTTGATAACACTGTAATCATGACCAGCGCTACTCTAACATCTAATAAATCATTCCACTTTATAAAAACTAGGATTGGACTTGATGAAAATCTGGATAAAAAGGTTAACGAAGCTATATTACCTTCTATTTTTGATTTTGAAAACCAAATGTCAATTTGTGTTCCGATGGATATACCAGAGCCAAAATCCAATAAATACCTCGATGTTGCTTATGAATACTTAAAAAGCATAATTAACATATCTAAGGGTTCTACATTCCTCCTTTTTACTTCTTTTTACGCTATGGATTATATCTATAATAAGCTAATAGGTTTTTTTGACCAAAATAATTATAACTTTCTTAAACAGGGAACATTTGATAGACATTTAATCCTGACAAGATTTAAGGAAAATCCAAAATCGATACTTTTAGGTACTGATTCATTTTGGGAAGGAGTAGATGTTTCCGGGGATTCATTAAGA
>CAYUUC010000247.1:0-4575 GCA_964447635.1 uncultured Spirochaetia bacterium | reverse complement strand
GATAATGAAATTACCTTTTAAAGTACCAACAGAACCTATTATACAAGCACGGATAGAAAAGATGGAGAGAGAAAATATGAACTCATTCATGGAATATACTGTACCCCAAACGGTAATCAAATTTCGACAGGGTTTCGGAAGACTTATACGAAGTAAAACAGACACTGGATGTGTTATATGCCTGGATAGAAGGGTAGCTACTAAATCTTATGGGAAAATATTCTTAAAATCATTACCACCAGCCAATAAAGTAATCGGATATCATGAGGATATTTTATCAGAAGTTAGGAAGTATTTTGATTAATGAATAATAAAACTAATTAGTTCTTTTATAAATCCGATTTCATATATATGAAAAACCAGATAATAAAAAAATTAGCCATCATTATCATATTCTTAGTGTGTTTATCCACTATAAACGATTTATCTATTACACAGGAAGAATACAATAAAAGGATCATCACAGTTTTAGATGAGAGAAATATACCCATTCAAAAGACTATTGAAAACTATAAGAATGGGATAAAAATCAATACCTTACAATATAGTTACCATGATACATATCCTATTTTATCATCTAAAGCTGAATATATATATAATAACAGGGCTTTAATAGAGGAATTACATTTAACTCCGAAATATTCATTTATCTATAAATCAATACAATATTTTAATGAACCAATAAATCAACAGATAAAACCAACCCAAAAAAATGTTACAGATTATATCAAAAATACCACACTAAAAACCATTTATTTATATAATTCTAAAGGTTTTTTAGAAGATGAAATAATTTCAAAATCATTACCCAAGGGAATCACTGAAAATCAAGAAATTGAATATAGATATAATGAAAATGGAAAGCTTAATCAGAAAATAATATACACTGTAGAAGACAATACAAATGTTTATAAACCTACCTATATTCATTACCACTATAATGCGGAAGGTATGTTATCAGAAACTAAATCATATGATTCTGAAAATAAACCCTTATCGATAGTTAAGTTTTATTATGATAATGATAAAATGCTTTATAGGAAAGATTTTTATCGAGCAGAGATTGTTTTATCTGAATATGATACATACTTTGAGAGAAGATATATCAAAGAAAAAAGCATATTATATGAATATGAATAGTTTAAACTATATATTATTTATTATTTAGTTCATTAGATTCTACTTCAATAACCTCTTCGGAATCTTCTTTATTTTTTGACTGGTCTTCTTTTTTCCCGTTATTATCCTGGTCTTCCTTATCTAATATCTTGATTTTGGACATACTTTTATATTTTTGCATTCTCTTTTTTAAATCTTCTAAAGATTTTTTAGAGTATTTCTTAATTATCTCTTCTAACTCATCCTTGGTCATTTCTTCGTTCAGGTATAAGAATTGAGCAATTTTATGCATAGTATCTTCATTCATAATCAATAGTTCTTCGGTAATCTTTTTACAGTCATTTATTACTCTTTTTATTTCTGAATCTATCTCAGCAAGAGTGAGGTCGCTAAACTTCTTCTCAGCTCCTAATTCTTTACCTAAGAAGATATGTTCTTCCCCTACTCCGAAGTTAACCAATCCTATCTTATCATTCATACCATATTTGGTTATCATATTTCTTACAGTCTGAGTTGCTTTCTTAATATCATTTGAAGCACCAGTAGACACATCACCTATAAATATTTTTTCAGCTAGGTATCCTGCTAGTAAGCTACAAACCATGCTTTCAAGCTGTGTCTTAGTAAAACCGAACTTCTCACCTTCAGGCAGATACCATGTAGAACCCATAGACATACCCCTAGGAATAATGGTAATCTTATAAACCGGGTCAGTCATTGGTAATAATCTAGATACTAAAGCATGACCGGCCTCATGATAAGCGGTCATCTTTTTTTCCTCTTTGGAAAGCAGTCCTGGTCTTTTATCACCCATTAATACCTTATCCTTAGCTTCGTTAAGGAATTCCATGGTGATTTTCCTCTTACCTGCTCTACCAGCTAGCAATGCCGCTTCATTCAATACATTCTCCAGGTCAGCACCACTAAAACCAGGAGTAGCTCTTGCGATGATGTTCAAATCCGCATCTTCCGCCATAGGTTTATTCCTAGCATGAATATTAAGAATTGCGTGTCTCTCTTTTAATCTCGGTTTATCCAGTGTTACTCTTCTATCAAACCTACCTGGTCTCAGCAATGCCTGGTCTAATACATCAGGTCTATTGGTAGCTGCCATGACAATGATACTACGGTCAGTATCCATTCCATCCATTTCCGTCAATAATTGATTAAGAGTTTGTTCCCTTTCATCATGTCCTCCACCAAGACCAGTCCCCCTGGACCTTCCAACAGCGTCTATTTCATCTATGAATACAATACAAGGTGCATCTTGTCTAGCTTTGGTGAATAGGTCTCTAACCCTAGATGCACCAACTCCAACGAACATCTCGACGAATTCACTACCTGTAGCAGAATAGAAAGGTACATTTGCCTCTCCAGCAACGGCTTTAGCGATTAAAGTCTTACCTGTTCCTGGAGGACCTACTAATAGGACACCACGAGGGATTTGTGCCCCCAGTGATATAAACTTGGATGGGTCTTTTAAGAATTCGATTATTTCTTGAACATCACGTTTTACATTTTCTAAACCTGCTACATCTTTAAAAGTGATATTGGTTAATTCCTTATTTATCTTTTTGGATTTACTTTTACCTACATCAAACAATCCACCACTTTGTCTACTAATCCTTCTGGAACTCCATATAAAGAATCCAATAATAAGGACAAAGAAAATGATATTAATAATAAGCCACATTGATGAACCATCATCTACATGTCCACCTTTTATTTCCTGTACACCTTTCTCTTCCAGTAATGTGATGAGATTGGGGTCTTCAATAGCGGGTTTAATGGTTTTAAATTGGAATGAATCTCCATTAGAGTCAATAGCTTTACCAGTTATGTCTAATCCTTTAATTTCCACAGATTGAACTCTTTCATCTCTTACCAATTGTTTAAATCTAGAATATGATATTTCTTGAGTATTGATATCTAATCCCTGACTAATGAATAACCATATAGTAAGTACTATTATTCCAATAACCACATATAACAATAGATTATTCTTTTTAAATGGGAACATATTATTCTTTTTATTATTATTTTTTCCAAAAAAGTCTGCCATTAATCTTACAAATTCCTTTCTAATTTTATTTTGATTATATATTATATAATAAACTAATTTCTATCTTACAAACATGAATAGCACTATTACAAATAACCAGCACCTTTTTTAGTTTGAAGTTAATTAAAGTTGATTTTTAAATATGATATAAATGCAACGGATATATAATTATAAATATAATTATCTTATATCAAAAATATATTATCTAAAGAAGTTGGGTATTTTTTTTGATATCTTTACTAATAATAACACTTTTTAGTGTATTTTAAAACATTATTGAATCTAATAATCAATTTCCCCTAATACAAAAATTATATCTTTCTAATAATTCCATTAACTAAGCCTATAGATAAATTAATCAACATGTTAACCGTTTAATATATAGAATCAAGAATTTTACTAAACTTAATCCATTATATATGCGAAAAAATGTTAGAATCATAATTTTATTCTTAATATAGTTAATAAACATTGGCTTTTTATGGGAGTGGGAAGGAATGCATAATTTATCCAACGATAAAGAAACTTACCCAAATATTAATAAAGAATTAACCGGGGGTAGCATTGTATTTATAGAATCGACTCTTGGTATCAATAAAGCGGAAAACAAAAAGGATTTAAGCAAGAGTGATGAATATGCTTTGGAAAATCTAATAACCAATTATAGAAATACTTATGAGAAAAACCAATCGGATGAAGTAACCCTTTATCTTTGGGGTAGTGCTCTATCTACATTAAACCGTTATGATGAAGCTATTGGTAAGTTTAAAGAAGCTCTATCCATTAATTCTGAATATTATGATGTATATTTATCATGGGCTGATACATTATCACAAATGGGAAAATATAAAGAAGCATTAAAATACTATGAGAAAGCTAGCCAGATAATAGCGGGGGATGCTGACTTATATTACAAATGGGGGACAACTCTATATCAAAATGGGTTAATGGAAGAAGCAGAACAAAAATTCAAAATTTCTATTGAATTAAATCCAAATAATTCCAATTATTATTTGAATTTAGCTTCAACATTATATATGCAAAAAAGGTATAAGAAATCATACGAAGTCTTACTTTACGCTCAAAAGATAAATCCTAATAATCCAGAAATTTATACAAACCAAGCTAATTGCTTAATTAAGTTTAAAGAGGAAAAAAAGGCTAAAAAAACTTTAGAAAAAGCATTAGAAATTGACTCCAAAAATCCTAAAACATTAATAACCATGGCTAATATTCATTACATACTAGAAGAATATGAAGATGCTGTGATTTATTATAAAAAATCTCTACAATATATTGAAGGAAATCCTTATCTATTTAATAATGTAGGAGTTTCATATTATAAAATAAATTCATTGGATACAGCTGAAACTTACCTCAAAAAGGCTTTATCC
>CAYUUC010000246.1:0-5625 GCA_964447635.1 uncultured Spirochaetia bacterium | reverse complement strand
TCTTAATAAAAGATCAGACTTATATCAACAAAAATTTCACAGTAGGAATAATTTTAATATAACCAGAAATTAGTTTTCATATATTAAGTAGAATTTTAATATAAATCAATGATAATGAAAAGGAAAAAACAAATAAATAGAGGAAATCATAGATATAAACAATTAATACAGATTATTTATGATTAAAAAAACACTATCGAATATCTTTAATTTAGTTTCCATATACTATTTTAATCAATCTTTTAATATTAATAAAAGAAAATTCTTTTTCATTAATTTTTTCTAATCTATCCTGGAAAAACTTTAATGTTTCATTTTTAGTTGAATGCCCGATAACCACGACATATTCTTTTTTAGATAAGGTATACATACATCTATTAAACATTTTTTCTATATATTCATAGTTATTATGGTTATCAAGGAATACATCTCTTTTTAAAGCATAAACCCCATTTAATATAGCCTTATCATAAGCCACAGATTCATCGGTTGTCATACTATCGATAAAACATAAATTCTTTTTGGAATAGATTTTCATAAACCTGTCCATAAACTGTTCATCAGCAGTAGCTAAAGAACCTTGATGATTATTCATACCTATAGCATAAGGAACACTCTGGATAAAATCATCAAGCTTCTTATTTATGCGATAATCATCATCCTCAATATAGAAAGTAACCACATCTTCTTTGTCTTTATAACCCGATTCAAAAGGAGCATGAATAATTATGGAATGTTTATCAAACAAAGCAATTTCATGAGCAGCATTCGTGGATTTTTCTCTTAATGGAATAATAGCAAATGTCAATGGTATATCTAATCTTAAGAAATCTCGATATTGTAATGTGTCTCCCACATCATCAACGATAATGGACATCTTTTTTTCTAATAATTGTACATTATCAAATTCAGAGGGAATGTAAACGGAATCATTGAAAATTGACTTATATCTAATACTTATAATGAAATAATATGAATTACCATCATTAAGATAAATGTCAGCTCCAGCAGTATATTTATTTGTCCTTACTTTTTTTACATAATCCCTATCTAATTTATCTGCTTCTATAAATACTTTCCTTGCTACTTTTCTTGATGTTTTGAAATCTATATAATAGAAAATTGTCCGATTTATATTGTATATTTTCTCTTTGCTATAATCATAATAATCATATTCCAGGCAAATATTATAGATAAAACTCTCCAGGTTATTATTAGAAGAAGGATTGGACTTTTTTATACCGGAATTACTTACTATATCATAATCTTTATCTCTTATAAGAGATTCTGTTTTGTTCTCCGATTTTTTATTTATAGAACCATGTGTATATATATTTTTATCATATTCAGAAGCAACATTATTATTACTTATATCACTTTTAGATTGTTTTAAGCTGATTTTTCTATTAATCGAATACTCAGGAAAAACATAACCATAATTTATAATCAGGATAAATATACCGAATATTATCCCCATTAATACAATAACACTAAGTATATTTACAACATTCTTACGCTTTTTAGTTTTGGTATATTCATCAAACTGTGTTTCAAAACCTACATAATCATCATAGAATTTATTATAATCAAGTAATTTTTTGGGAATTAATCTTAATATTCTCTTTTTAGAGTTTGATAAATCTTTTTCGTTCCTTTTCATATCTCATCTTTCTGGGTAAACAATCTAAATTGGATATGGAGAATATCGGATAGTATATCAATTAATATTTAATCTTACATAGCTATTTTATATGATTTAATAAGCCTATTATGGATTATTAATAAACACATAGCCAACATTCAACACCACCATGACCGCTACATGCTCCTCTACCGGTAGCATCCGAATATGTTCCATCTTTACATAATGAGCCAACCCTTTGCTCAGTATTACAGTCTATGCTACAATAATCATAAGCATAATAGTTAGAACCTTCCGTATCTTCTATATAGGATTCATCATTATATTCATATGTATCATAATATTCATCGTAATCTTCAACGCTTAATTCATCATTTTGGTTTTCTTCATCACCATTATCCAATTTCTCATTGGTATTGGATGTTTCTTTATTTTCAGAATCTGTATTTATTATTGATGAAGGAGTGGATTCTAAATTGGGATTTGAAGTTAATGATATTTTTTCTCTATTTCTATACGCATCTAAAAAATAGGCATCATACTTTTTGATATCTTCCTTTTTTAACCTTGGTAAGACATATCCTCTTTTGATAAGGATATAATTCAACAATTTATTTTTAATATCATATTCTTCGATAAAGTAGACTTTTAAATCTTCATCATAAACCATTTCAGGAATATCTAACCATAAATATCTCAAGTATCTATCTTTATTAATATTATCCGATATAATTATATCCTTTTCCAAAAAGACATTCTTATACAATATCTTTTCTTCCAAAAAGTCTATTGTCATATCATGATGCAACCTTTTTAATCCAATTAATTGTATAAAATTCCTTTCACCTAGCATTCTAACTTCAATTAAATAAATATCATTATTAATATCAAAATCAATAACATTCAACACATATGCTTGAACAAAGTCTTCTAAAAACACTGGTATTTTTTGTTTAGTAAGATTTTTTTTATTCTCATCAGTTACTTTTTCTGTATCATCCTCTTTTATATCATCATCAGACTCATTTAATTCAATTACTATAAAGCTATCTTCCAAGATAGATATAGATTTCATCTTATCACTATCTGTATTTGGAGACCAATCTTTATTGAAATGTACTCTTTGAATAATTAAACCATTTCTTTTCAGAATAATCGGTGAAGCTTCTATACTTTCCCATTCCTCTTGGGCTATTACTATATCGTTAGACGCAATAGCAAGATTAATCTTATTATTATTAAATATGGTTAGGATTATCGCTGTTTTGGCTACCCCTGAATAATCTATTGGTATGTTCCACATATATGTTTCATCCTCAGGTTCGGTTAGTATTATGCTTCTCCTTCCAGCATCATATACAAAGGCATCTCTGGTTTTTCTTCCATCGGTCATCTCAATTTCCATTTTTATATTGGACTTATTTACAAGAAATTTTTCCATCAAGATATCAAGATTCCTGGGGTTTGTATCATTATCTTTAGTTATCTTATTACCATTTTTATCAATCTCAAAGAACTCCATATTTTTACTAACTTCAGCGATACCATTATCATCAAAAGATGAAGCGTATTCATATTGTAGCTCAATAACGACATTTCCATCCCGATCGATATAACCCCATTTATCTTCCAGATTTACTCTTGCTAAACCATTCTGAAATCTTTCATCGCCAATATTATCGTATATAGGTTCTACAATGATTTCCCTATCTTGGTTAATAAATCCGTATTTGTTATTGATGTTTATAATAGCCATACCATCCTTAAAATCATCGTCTTCAACTTCTGGGAAGGGTTTATCGCTATTATCATTTTCTTCATCTTGTTCTTGGGAAGTATCTCTTATTTGGTTTTCCTCTATATATACATTATTTATGATATCGTAATACTCTTCGCTATCCTGCTTTTCTTCATCATCAGCTTTATTGTTTGTACCACATAGTGTTATAAACATGATAAAGATAATCAAAATAATTATTAATAAAATATTCCTCATAATAATACCAAAGCTCCATTATTGCTAATAATACTTACCGATTTATAACTTATGTTATATTGAACACCATTGATATATCTTAAAATAATAATTATTGAATCATTTATTAAGTTCTATTCTATATGTATGGGAATAAAAATTGATCCTTAACCCTCTAGCAAAACCCCCTATCGTTATACCATAATAATTAGCCAAATCTATAGCTTTATCTGTTGGTGCAGATATGGATATGACAATAGGAATTCTTGCCTGGATAACTTTGATCAGCATTTCAGATGAAATCCTTCCCGATACTATTATGATTTTATCATTCAATACAATATCATTCAATAACGATTTGCCTATTACTTTATCTACAGCACTTCTCCTGCTTATATCATCCGACCATAGTAGAATGCTTTCTTTGGCTATAGAGGCACAATGCGAGCCACCTGTATCCTTGTAGATTGATGGTAACTTCTGGAAATCATTTACCAATGATAATATCGTATTAGGATGGACTTTGTTTTTATAGGATACTTTCTCTATATCTTCTTTTAGGTATACTTTTGATGTAAAACAATCGATTATATCTTTTTGAGTCATCAGACCTATTTCTCTATCCAGGTTAACAAAGGTTTTATTCCCATTTACCTTTATAGCAGGTTTATCATGGTTATCAATCAGCCCATGTGTAAATAAAATACCCATAACCAGTTCCTGCAGTTCTTTATTTGTTGATGGTGTTTGTAAGAATAATTTATTATTTATATAAAGATAGACCCAATCTTCAATAATGATATTATCAAGTATACTCTCAATATCCCCATTAGTGTAACGTATTATATCATAATGTTTTATGTATTTTTCGTTCATATTTTATTAGATCATCCCTAGTGTTAATATTAGTAAATGATATTAATTCTGGATCAATTTCCCTAACCTTTTCTTCGCTGATAATGGTTTTAGGCATATCTTCAATAATCTTTGTCAATTGTCTTTCACCAGAGTTTTTAGCTTTAGTCCAAACATCCAGCATTGATTTTGGATAAAGAGCAAGGAAAGGATTCAATCTTCCATTAATCTTAAATAGGTTAACATAACCTTTTTGTCGACTTTTATATAGTAAATAAAGAATCTTCTTGGTAAAGAAAGGCATATCACTTGCTAATAGGAGTAACCAGCCTTTGACGTAGGGTGTTATAGATATAATACCATTAATAGGAGTACAATCATCACTTTCGTCCAATAGGAGTGGATATCCAAGATTTTTATACTTAGATGCATCCTTAGCTAAAATATATATATTATTGCTAATGTTAAGTGCATTTGATATTGTCCATTCAATAAGAGATTTACCATGGAAGAACTTTAGTGTTTTGTCTTCATTGAATCTGCGGCTGTTTCCACCAGCTAGTATACCTATTGTAAGGTTTTTTTCTATCATGTTTACCCTACTTGATAGGATTGATTATACATGTAAGTAAGTACAAAATGGAAATTTAATTAATCATTATATTTAGATGTTACATTAAGATTTTCTTCTTTTTCCAGTTGATTATTCTTATTGTAATTTTTCATAAATCTTATAGCATAAACCCATTTTAAAGCACATCCATTTTTTCTTAAGGCAATTCTATGTAATTTTTCATTATAAGAAAAATCGATTAAATCCCTATATAATACATTTATTCCAATGATTTTGCTAATATTATATTTATATATATCTTTTGTTGAATTGGTATTTCCATTCCTAATTATTATTTTATCTTTATATAAGAACATATCCCCTAATAATATTTTCTTTATCTTACCTGCTTTTTGTCTTATAAAGAGCTTTATCCCTTTTTCTGTAAATAAGATACTATCAGTTTTTTTTCTATATTTTCCATATTCATCCATCACTTTGTTTATATAAGACTGGAAATGCTTCTTTTCCCAATCATGCCATTTTTGAATATTATCGAAATGTAAATGATATTCCATCTTGGCTTTTTTGGATATTTCC
>CAYUUC010000245.1:0-5625 GCA_964447635.1 uncultured Spirochaetia bacterium | reverse complement strand
TTCCAGAAAAGAAGAACACATTAGCAATTTTCATACCGCTCACTACTGATAAAAATAGTAAAATCATAGTAGAAACTCAATGTAAACTTTTAGGATGGAATATTATAGATTATCAGCAAGATACCGCCTGCTACTGCTAATACTCCCCAGACTATCAGGAATATCTGAGTGCCAACCTCTCCAAGCATCTTCTTAAATCCTTCAATCTTAGACATATTCCATATCCCAGCAGGGGCTTTGAATATACCTATTATCAAACAGAATAAACCGTAGAGAATTAAAAAAATACCCAGTATAAATAAACCTATCATAATGTCCTCCTACTATAAACTAATTTTACGATAATCCTTTGATTATCTTTCTATGAAGTAATAAGAAATACAATCCGCTTAACCCAATCGTTAAACCGGACTTCCACAAGATTTCTATCCATGTTATGGTCTCGGTGAATATCCCTTCATACATATTGAATACCCAGTAGAAAGGTGCCCAGTATGTAATCCATTTCCAGCTATCAGGAAGTATCGCCGCTCCTAATACCACCAGCGCCAGAATTACACCGAGTAGCTTAACAATACCAATGCTTTCTACCTCATTCTTAGCTAAAGCTCCGATCAATAGACCAAAAAGTAATGTATTAAAAAATGAAGACAAAGCCACAGTATAGACTTGAAGAATGTTCACATGCATAAGACCAAGTATTAAAAGAGCGATTATGGTATAAAAAACAATTAAAATCAATGGGAACAAGCTTTTCCCGATATAGTAATCAACTTTATTCACCGGTGATACCTGTATAGCCAGGTTAGTACCATATTCCTTATCTGTTACAATACCTATACCAATTACATACGAAAGTATAAACACCATAAATGTGAGGAAGATAGCCCCGCCCATCGTTGCTACCGGTGATGCTTTTGTCCTGTTTTCCAGCTCGGGTGGTACCTTTGAGGAAAACTCTGTTACCCGAACAGCCTCAGGATAGTTTTTCCTATAATAATTCTGTCTGATGTATATTGCCGCAGTGGAAAAAAGCTGGTTCTCTTCAATAGTTCTTTCCACCATAGAGATGTACTGCTGTGTTGAAGGTTTCCAGTAAAGCCCTTCCGCACTGCCGATGCCTCTTAGCCTCTGCTTCATCTTCTCCACGCTATCATACTTTTCGATATTGCCGAACTCGTCCAGTGCGGCAAGCAGTTTTTCATCTGTTACCGCATTCTCACCTTCCGTTACGATGGCGAAGGTTACAGTGGAGCTTTCGACGCTTGGCAGGAATGTGGATAGGACAATAAGTATAACGAAAGGAACGATGACCACATACGCACCCATGAAGTTCTTCATAAGCATCCTTATATCCATAAAAAACATCTGTATTAACTGTCTCATATTATACCTCCTTCTTTGCTGTTGTTTTAAAGATTAACCCGGATACAATGAACAATACCACATCGATTATCGCAAGTATAAGAGCACCCTGCCAGATGAGGTGACTGTTATCCGCCGGGAACATCGCCGCATCAATAGCAAACAGAGTATGATATGTAGGGATTATCTTGAGCCAAGCCGGCGAGAATATCGGAGATAAGAGCGAGACTGCTGGTAATGCCAGCACAATCATCAGAAGCATTACCCAGAGTATCGATGTCATTACATTATCAAAGAACCCTGCTAGTATCACCCCAACCGTGGAGCCGAAAATGACTGTAAGTAGCATGACCAGCAATGATTCAAAGTATCCGCTAAAACCCATCGTCGGTATGTATAAGATTGAGAAAGAGATTATGCCGGTTAGAAGAACCATCAGATATTTGCTGGTTAGGAATAGCCACATATTAGCAGGGGTTATCCTATAAACACGGATTGTCGCTTCGCTTTTCTCCTGAGTGGTTAATGAGACCATGGCAAAGAGTCCCATTATGCCAACCATGAAGAGTAGTACTGGAGGCAAGATACGTTTGTTAAATGGGACTTCATCTTCTTTACCGTAGTTTAACGCTTCTATTTCGTAACTGTCATATACATCCATGGGATATACTCCTTGAGGCGGCTTTATGATTGATATCAGGTCTTCCATTTCCACTTCAATGTATTTTACCAATGCTTCTTTGGTATATGGTTGCTTTAGAAGCTCCACTTTGTATTTACCATCACCATCTGGTCCTTTTATAATCATTCCGATAGCTAATCTATCTTCCTCCATCCCTTCTATAAGCTCTTCTCTGCTGTCGACAAAGTATTCACCCATATCTTCAGTATCAGGATTGATAGTAGTCACGAATTTCTCTACTATTTCACTCTCATCATATATATACACCATTGCTTCAGTCCGGATATCCTCTGGAACGATGAATAACAGGACAAATAAGAAAACCACAGCAAATCCGACTTCCATAAGGATAAACATATCTTTAATTCCGAGAGTAATATCCTTTTTGAGTAAACCTAAAACTCGTTTCATACAACCTCCTACTCCAATCCCTTTCCGGTTACTTTGATGAATATCTCTTCCAGTGTTGGTTCTCCGGAGTGGATTGTCTTGATGTTATATTTACCGATAAAGTCCTGGAATGCTTTCTTATCCTCACCTTCCATGCCGAACTCCTTTGATTTTAACTGCCCGTCAACTAAGTATTCTACATTAACCGTAGGTTGACCATATTTCAGCTTGAGGTTCTTCGGGCTGTCCATAGCTGCGATGCTTCCATCTACGATAAAGGCAACCCTATCACACAACTCATCAGCTACGAACATATTATGAGTGGTAAGGAATATGGTTATTCCTTCCTCTCTTTTCTTCCTGACGATGTTCTTGATTTTGTTTGATGTATTAGGGTCTAATCCCATAGTAGGTTCATCTAAAAACCATATCATCGGATTGTTGATCATTGACCTTGCGAAACCAAGACGCTGCATCATACCTTTGGAGTAATCACCGGCTTTCTTCTTAGCCTCTTGATCAAGTCCAACCATAGTAAGCACTTCCAAAGGATCTCTGGTTTCCCTGTCGTAAAGGCTAGCATGGAACTGAAGATTATCAAGTCCGGATAGCTTCTTGTAGACATTAGGTATCTCGAAACCTACACCGATCATGTTGAAAAAGTCTTTATCTCGCTTTTTGTTCATCTTTTTGCCGTCTATGATGATCTCGCCTCCCTGTAGCTCGAGCAGTCCGGTGACGATGCCTTGTGTTGTAGTCTTACCTGCCCCGCTTGGACCGAGAAAGCCGAATATCTCACCTTTATCGATATTGAAGCTGACATCCTTCACGGCGTAGTCTTCATTCTTTTTATAAGAAAAGTATAAATTGTTAACTTCTACCATTGGCTTTCGCCTCCTTATTTATTTATTTGTTATTGGAAAGTCCATACCTAAGCATGGATATAAATTGTTTTAGAACCTTGTCTCCTTTTTCTCCAAAAATATCAGATACATTTTTATTAATCAAAACATTTTTCATTCCTTGCCACATAGTCAAAATATACATGTTGACATCTTCTATCTTATATTGTGGAGATATTTCACCTTTATCATATGAATTACGAATTGATTTTATAAGGAAAGTGCTGGGGGTTGAGTTTATCATTTCGTATGCTTCTTTAGTCAAGCTTTTCAATATGTTTTCTCTATCTACTGTTTTGCTGGTATAAAAGTCTACCCCTATTTTTCTATATTCGGGCTTCTTCATACCCCAATCCCACAATGTCCTAAACAGTTCATAGAAGAAGTCAAATATGCCCAGTTTATCTTGCTTAGGCATCAATCTAGAAATAATCTCTATCTTCTCATCGGTAATCTTTTTGATAATCAAAAAGTAAATCCCGCTTTTATCCCTAAAGTACTGGTAGAAGCTACCCCGCGATATGCCGGAATTCTCCACTATCCTCTGAATACTCGACATATCGTAACCATACTCAGCGAACTCGTCTATGGCTGATTGAATGATCTTATCCTGCTTCTCTTTCGGGAGATTGTAAAATGTATCTTTAACTATAGCGGATCACCTCCTTTTACAGATTTGGTATATATGACAAGAGTGTCATATGACACCTATGTCATAAAATATACAAAAAATTAACTAATATGACAAGAGTGTCACAAAAAAAATTTATTAGATTTAGGTTAATTGTTATTTTTCCTTTTTGATGAATCTTTATGTATATATTGTAAGAGAGGAATTAACGATGAGAACGAATCATACAATATATTACAAAAGCTCGGTGGATATGTCTGATGTAAAGGATGAATGCACAGACTTAATCGTTACATCCCCGCCATATCCCATGATAGAGATGTGGGATGATTTGTTCTTCCAACTGAACACGCATATCAAGACTTACTTCGATAATGGTCGTTTCACAGAAGCATTCTACTTGATGCATGAGGAGTTGAACAGGGTATGGGAAGAGTGTTACCGGGTATTAAGAAGAGGAGGTATCATCTGTGTGAACATCGGAGATGCTACCAGAAGCCTAGGGGGCGACTTTCAGCTATACTCCAACCATACCCTCATCAACAAGGCATTTATGGATAAGGGACTGAAGCCCCTACCCATCATCTTATGGAGGAAACCAACCAATAAGCCCAGCAAGTTCATGGGTTCGGGGATGTTGCCCACCAATGCCTATGTTACACTGGAGCATGAATACATACTAATATTCAGGAAAGGAGAGAAACGCCGGTTTAACTCTAAAGACAGGGATAGATACGAAAGTGCATACTTCTGGGAGGAGCGTAACGAATGGTTCTCCGATGTATGGACTAGCCTAAACGGTATTCCCCAACGAATGGATAAGACTAACCATGGTTTAAGGGATAGGAGCGGGGCTTACCCTATCGAGCTCCCATATAGGTTGATAGCCATGTTCTCTTCATACTATGATACCGTATTAGACCCTTTCTGGGGTATGGGAACAACCAGCATAGCATCGATGATGCTTAAAAGGAACTCCATCGGGTATGAACTGGTGGAAAACTTTGGCAGGGTGTTCAGGGAACGGATTGCCAATATAGCAGGACTGACTAGCGAATACAATCGGAAGAGATTCTTAGCCCACATCAGGTTTATAGAGGGGAAGACCGATTTGAAACATACAAACCTCCATTATGGCTTTGATGTGGTTACCAATCAAGAAACGGGGATCAAGTTCTATAATATTGATAGAGTGGATGAGGTATCGGAATCTGTTATAGAGACTAGCTATACCGATTTTGTTCAATGATAATGATGAATGATTTTGATATTTATAATTCATTGGTAGGAATCTTTTACTTCTTCTGATTTTTTCATTTTTTCTATGATATTTGTATGTTTCTCTGGTCTATCTTCCTCATTAAAATACGGTGATATTAAATATAGTTCTGATAATTCCTTCCTTAATTTTACTGAGTAAAGATTGTATTTCTTTTTGAGGAAAGGCTTCTTGTGTATTAACCACTTTTTCATATTCAGAGACGGCATTTATCCAAGGAGGTTGTTTTGGTTTAGTAATTTTTTCATCGTTATACTCCGAAAAACTAAATTCTTAACCTCTTATACGAAAATTCATTCATCTTAAGCAATGATATAAGAGACCTTATCCTATCCTCGTCTCCTTTGGAGACGCACTCCTCATTAGGAGAAGGAAT
>CAYUUC010000244.1:345-5627 GCA_964447635.1 uncultured Spirochaetia bacterium | reverse complement strand
GATTATTAATTTTAACTAATGATGGAGATTTAGCTAATAAGTTAATGCATCCCAGATTCAATATCAATAAGGAATACCAGGTTATAATTAATGGAATATTAAACGATAAAGCAAAAGTTAGATTAGAATATGGTATAGAATTAGAAGAAGGTATCACATCAAATAGTAAGATAACTATTTTGGAAAAATTAGATAATAAAACCAAACTAAATATTATTATCCATCAAGGTTGGAATAGACAGATTAGAAGAATGTTCATAAAAACTGGATATGAAGTGATTTCCTTAAAAAGAACAGCTATTGGTAATATAAAATTATCCAATTTGAAACCAGGTAATATTAGAAAAATTAGTGAAAAGCTTATACAGAATTTAAAATGTTTATTTTAAATATGTCTAAAACGCATGTATTATTATATATTAAGAATAAATCTTTGACCTAATCCAAGTATATTATTATTTTGAAAACTTATATTAACAGAGAAATTTTAAAATGGGTAGAAAAAATGAAAAGAACATATCAACCAAGTAATTGTAAAAGAAATAGAACATTCGGATTTAGAAAAAGAATGTCCACAAAAAGTGGTATTAAAGTATTAAAAAGAAGAAGAAGAAAAGGTAGACGTAAACTCTCTGTATCTGATGAAAGAAGAGTTGTTGATTCTAAACATTAATGTCTATAGACACTTCAATCAATATGAAATTTTCCAAAAAATATAGAATAAAAAGCGATTGGGAAATTCAAAAAGTATTTAAAGAAGGAAAAAGATTTTTTAGTAAATTTTACGTTATTGTCTATTTGAACAATAATTATGATTATCCAAGAATAGGTGTTACTGTCTCTAAAAAAGTAGGTAAGGCTAATAAAAGAAATTATGAAAAAAGGATTATAAGAAATTTTTTTAGAGATAAGTCACACCTATTTCCTAATTATGATATTATCATTATAAAAAATAAGAAAGAAGGCACATATAGAGAGAAAAAGAAGGATTTTATTAATATAGTTAATAATTTAGGAGGAAATAATGAGATTTTTGATAATTATGATAATTAATATATATAAAAAATTAATTTCACCACTGTTTCCTCAATCCTGCAGATATTATCCTAGTTGCTCTATATATTCTAAAAATGCTTTTAAAAAATATGGTATAGTAAAAGGGTTGTGGCTCTCAGCTAGTAGAATTATTAGATGTAATCCTCTTAGTGAAGGAGGATATGACCCTATTCAATAAAAAAATAGGAGTACTTATTAATGGGTTCCAATAAACAAGATATAGTTAGAACAATTTTAGCTGTTGTTATATCAGCGGTTTTATTACTTTTATGGTTTTTTGTCTTACAACCTATGTTTTTCCCTCCATCTCAAACCGAGGATGTTAGTCCAGAAGAAGCTGAAATCGATGAAAAAGACCAAGAAAAAATACCTAGCGAAAAAGAAGCTATCGATTTATCAAAATTGGCTTTAACACCAGAAGATTCAAGAGACCCTACTGATTTTAAACCTTATGAATATGAGACTGAAAAATATAAAATAATCTTCAATAAAGTTGGTGGAACAATTTATGATATATTATATAAAGAATTTAAAAACACATCTCAAAGTAAAGAAGGATTAGAAAGTGGAGTCTTTGTTGAAAGCCTTAAAAGACATTATCCAGAAAAATATGAAGAGTGGCGAACACAAGGCATTGAATGGAAGTTAAGACCTTTAACCGTAAACTTTGCCACTGGTGAACATGCTTTTAATGAACCACAAGCTTTATTTACACCTAATGTAAGAGATAATAATACAATTGAATTTAAGGCGGATTATAAAGATAGTGAAGGTAATATAGTAGAAATTACCAAAAAATATATATTCGAAAATTCTAATGAAGATAGTAAAAGTAAATATGATTACGATTTAGAAATTACCTTAAAGAATAAATCAGGTAATGATATCAGTATTAAAAATGATAATGATAATCAAATCAAGTTTTATCTTAATTGGGGCGGAGGTGTAGGACCATACGCTGAACCCAGCAATTATGATAAATGGACACCTTATGTTGCCAAAAATCTTGGTGGGAATGATATTGATGTATTATCAAGCTTTGATGCTTTTAGAGATAAAACCGATTTGAACAATCAAAAAATCATGACAGATTTCAATCCATCATGGATTGGTATGGGTAATAGATATTTCCTTGTATCTATGATGCCCGAAGAATCAGGTGATGATGATTATTTAGAAGAAGTAATTTATTATTTCAATAAAGATAATTTAAACTATCAGAATGGTTATTTTGGTTATGGTTATTTTTTTAGATTACCTGCTAATGATACTAAGACCATTAAGATAAAACTATATTCTGGACCTAAAAGACATAGCACATTATCAAAATACGGTAATAAGATGAAACTGACAGCAGAACATGGTGGTTTTATCGAATTCCTGGTTAGGTTTGTAGAATGGATATTATTAGGTGTAAATAGTGTCATTGGTCATTTCGCTATATCTATTATTCTAGTAACCATTCTGTTGAGAACTGTTTTATTCCCCTTACAAGCTAAAAGTTTAAAATCTATGGCTAGAATGAAAGACCTCCAACCAAAGATGGAAGAATTAAAACAAAAATACAAAGATAAACCGGATAAACTAAATAAAGCTACTATGGACTTATATAAAAAAGAGAAAATAAATCCATTAGGTGGATGTCTTCCCATGTTATTACAATTACCATTTTTCATTGCATTCTTTAATGTTATGCCATATTTGGTAGATTTGCGTGGAGTATCATTCTTATGGATTAATAATTTAGCGAATCCCGATACATTATTCACATTACCATTTTGGCCCAACCAGTTTAATCTTTTACCATTAATTATGGCTGGAGTTATGGCAACACAAACAATCCTACAGAGAAAATTACAACCTGCATCAGCAACCGGTGGAGCAGCTGGTGGAAATAATATGAAAATATTAACTTTAATATTACCTATTGTTTTCTTATTTATTACTTATGGTGCACCTTCAGGATTAACATTGTATTGGACTACTTCCATCTTATTTGGTATAGGACAGCAAATGTTATTTAACTACTTTACACATAAGAAGAAAAATAAAGATGAAGTAGAGATTATAGACTCTAAAGGTAGAAAGGTTAAGAGTAAAAACTAATATGGACTGATAAATAGGAGGTGCTACACAAATGTTAATGCAAGAATTTGAAGGAAAGAACAGAGAAGATGCTGTAAAAAACGCCCTTTCTACTTTAGGATTGAGAAGAAATCAAGTAACCATTGAATATATTGATGATGGAAAAGCGGGTTTCTTCGGATTTAGAGGGGGGAGACCAGCAAGGATAAAAGTTTATTATGAACAGGTGGAAAGTGAGTTTTCAGCAAAAACCTGTGAATTAACACAAAAAATATTAAGATTAATGGATATTAAATCAAACGTTGAAGAGGTTAAAGAAGAAGAAGACATCTTACATATTAGAATTAATTCCCAATCTTCAGGTCTAATAATAGGAAAAAAGGGAAGAACTTTAGAAGCTTTGCAATTCCTGGTAAATGTTATTGCTAATAAAAATAGAGAAGAGTCTAAAAAAGTATTACTGGATATTGAAGGTTATAGAGGAAAAAAAGAAGAATCTATCAGAAGATTAGCTTTAAAAACCGCTAATATAGTTAGGAAGACAAGAAAAGCCAAACTTTTAGAACCTATGAATCCATTTGAAAGAAGATTAGTACATTTGACTTTACAAAACTTCAGTGATATTGAAACCAAGAGTGAAGGAGAAGGTATCTATAAAAAAGTAAAGATTTTCTTAAAATAATACAAATACAAAGGAATTCTAAGTAAGATGAAAGGTGAAAACCTCTTCAATACAATTGTTGCAATATCAACCCCCCCAGGAAAGGGGGGTATTTCATTGATAAGGGTTAGCGGAGAAAAAGCTATAGAAATCTCTAATAAAATATTATCTCCTAAAATTCATCAAAAAACAGAACTAAGAAAAGCTATTCTGAGAAATATCCACACCATCGATAATAATATCATAGATAAAGGTTTGGTTACCGCATTTAAGTCCCCTAAATCTTATACTGGGGAAGATATGGTAGAAATATCATGTCATGGTGGTTTAGCTATTCCAAATATAATCATTGAGGAATTACTGAAAGCTGGAGCTAGACAAGCCTTGAATGGGGAGTTCTCCAAAAGGGCTTATTTAAATAATAAAATTGATTTAATACAAGCAGAAGCTATCGAAGAAATAATCTCTGCAAAGACTAAAGACGCTGTCTTCCTTGCTCAGTCGAATATAGAAAAGAGATTCTCTAATATTATACAGAAACTAAAAATGAGTATAATCGATGTCTTATCAATTATAGAAGTTAATATTGATTATCCAGAAGAAGATTTAGATAATGTTGATTATGTAAAAATTAAAAATGAGATTTCCTACATCAAAAATGAAATAAATAGACTTATATCTGAAACAAGAAAAGGAAGAGCAGTTATCAATGGAGTTAAAATTGCTCTGGTAGGTAAAACAAATGTTGGTAAGTCCAGCTTAATGAATTGTCTATTAAGAGAGGATAGGGCTATTGTATCAGATATTCATGGAACCACAAGAGACTATCTTGAGGGTACCATTGATGTAAAAGGTATTCCAATCACATTGATTGATACAGCTGGTATCAGAAAAACATCTAACATTATAGAAGAACTAGGCACAACGAAAAGCAAAGATATTATTAAAAATTCCGATTTAATTCTATTCATAATTGATGCTGAATCTGGAATTAACCATGAAGATAAAATTATCTATGATATGTTAAAGAATAAGAATGTAATTTTCATTATAAATAAAATCGATTTAGTTAACTGGACAGGAGATAATGAAATTAATGATTTCATACATGACTTTAAAAACAATTATATCGATATCTCTGTTAAAAAAGAAATAAATATCCACAAACTTGAAGATATGTTATATAAAAAGGTTATAAATATTGAATCATCTATTACACAAAAAGAGATTTTGGTAAATAATAGACATAAAAACTGTTTGCTGAAAGTAATTAAAAACCTTGAGGATACAGAAAAAAGTATAGATGATAACATATCCTATGAATTTATAGCATTGGATATTAGAAAAGCTTTAGATAATATAGCAGAAATTACAGGTGAGATATCCAATGATGATGTTATGGATAATATATTTAATAGATTTTGTGTAGGAAAATAATTTTTTACAAAATTGATTTAGATTTCTGATATTCTTCATCAGT
>CAYUUC010000244.1:0-335 GCA_964447635.1 uncultured Spirochaetia bacterium | reverse complement strand
ATTCATGCCTAAGGTTATTAAAAAAGTTTATGATTATATCTTGTTTATAGTCAGAATATGTCATAGGATTTGGTGAATAGCTACCTTTTCTATAAGTTAATGTAATTTCTGCAAAGATACCATCCCCTATATATATTCTATGAATATTATTTTTTGTTGTAAATAATAATACTTTAGCTTCAGTGAGGTAACCTGGGTCTATATTTAATATCCTATCTCCTGATGATGAGTAGGTTTGTTCCATATTATTTGTATAAAGTTTTATTTTATGTAAGTTTTCGATATCTTTACAACCATCAATAGATATGATTTGTTTGGATAAATTTTGTCCCATT
>CAYUUC010000243.1:0-5629 GCA_964447635.1 uncultured Spirochaetia bacterium | reverse complement strand
TAATGAGAATTATAACATAGATATCGATCCAATATTCGAACTGGAATGGAATAATCCAACAAAATATCAATATGTTATAATAGACCCCGGTCATGGAGGTAAAGATCCCGGAGCTACGAATGGTAAAGTTTATGAAAAGGATATAGCATTAAAGATTTCATATAAATTAAAGTATGAAATAGAACGTAGAAACTCAGATTTAATTGTAGTTCTTACAAGGACTAAAGACACCGAACTAGATAAGAATAAAAGTAAGGATTTACGATTAAGAGCTGAAATCGGTTCAAAGCATGCTAAATTAGGAACCGGGATATATGTTAGTATACACGCAAACGCTACACCTATAACCGAGAATAAAGAGAATGTAAAAGGAATAGAGACATGGTTCTACTATCCAAACTATGACCTAAAAAACAAAAGTAGCTATTCTAATGAAATCAATGAATATAGAAGATTATGGGTAAATAATGTTTATAATATATCTGTAAGCGAGGAAACATTTCCATCTATAGATTTAAGCATAGGCAAATACTCACAAAAACTAGCTACTACAATGCACAATTCCCTTTATAATAAGTTGAATAAGTATACAGAAGATAGAGGAATAAAAAAAGGAGTATTCCAAGTATTAAGAGAAAGTGTAATCCCAGCTATACTTTGTGAAGTAGGTTTTATATCTAATACAGAAGAGAAAAAGCTGTTAGTTAATGAATCATATCAGCAAAAGATAGCCGAAGGTCTAGCCGATGGTATCCTTCAATACATTAATTCTGAATATCCATTATTATCCGCTTATAAATAAATATGGTTTAAAAAAAGCATATATTTTAGTAAATTCTATATTAAAGCTTACACTTTAGTGAATAGAATCTATAATAATCTAAAAAAGAGGTCTAAAATTGGATATAAACAGAATTGAACCTATGGTTGGTTCTCCCGGTGGGGATATTACTATATTTTGTTCCGGACTCGACCCGTATAAGTTTAAAAAAGAGGATATTCGAATAGGTAATAAGATACCCTATTTCTATGGTTGTTCTAAAAATAAGATAAAAATTAGAATTCCAAGAACAATTCATGGTGAAGTAGATATCGAAATTAATAATGAGAAAAAAACTGTAAGTTATAAATATAAGTGTTCTACAATAATATCTAAAGGTCTTTTTATAATAGAAAATCCCGCTATAGATAAGGATAATAATATCTATACCACTTCTCTTGATAAAAAAAACAAAAAGTTGCTGAAAACCATAATAAAGATTGATAAACATGGTAATACAAAGACTGTAATAGATAATATACCAGATGTAACCTCTTTAGCTTTTACCAAAAATAATGACCTGTTAATACTATCCAGAGAAGAGGGTAACCTATATATATCTGATTTAGAAGGTAAATACAAAATTCTAACCATTAATCTAGGCAAATCTACAGGTATCGTGGTTGATAGCAGGAATAATTACTTTGTAGGGAATGTAGATGGCGAAGTATATAAGATTAATCTTGAAGGAAATAAAGCATTATTTGTTAAAATACCAAAGAGTTTCATGTCCTATCATATGACTATTGATAGCGAAGATAATATCTATCTTACAAATCCAAATCAAGTATTTGAAAATAAGTTGTATAAAGTCACCACTAAAGGAGAAATATCTGAGATATATAAGACCCGCTCCTTATTAAAAGGTCTCACCGCTTATAATAATGAATATATTTATTTTATAGAAACCAAAAGAGGCGTGGGATATCTAAAAAGGATTAATTTACATAATAATAAAGCTGATATCTTATCTTCTGGAGAAAATCTTATAGGAGTAGCATTGAATAATAAAGATGAGTTAGTATTAGCCAGTAATACTATTATTCAGAAAGTCGATTTAAAGGATTTCACTTAATTCTAGTTCATATCTATGACATCATCTTCTATATTAACTTTTGGTTTAATCCCTAAGAATTTTTTAACATTCTTTATAAAAATCAGTAATTTATATTTCAATGATAATTTCTTTCTTGCTTTTTTATAGTCATAATCGCTTCTCTCGAAGGATTCTTCTAATTGATTCAATATTGGATTGTTTGGGTCTACTTTTAAACCATTTTTTATGTATATATATGCCTGATCATAGTCTTGTTGTCTCATAGCTAGGAATATATTAAATATGAAGTTGTTTACTTTTTCAATCCTAACCCTTTCTCTCTGGGTGAGTTCGCTTCTAGGCGTAAACAACATAAATAATAAATATATAAAAACATATATTATTACAAATACAACTTTAGGGTCAATCTCAGGTAAACCCTCTCTAATCATATTATAAACAGACAGGGATATAAAGATAACGATAAGGTCTTCTATTATTCCATAAAGAAACCACCAGAATTTGGATCGTTTCTTAATAAAAGCTATTATTAGGAATAAGAATCCCGATATTACGACAGAGATGCTAAAAAAAACTAAATCATTCATTATAAAATAATCCTATTTAATTAATCTCTATTTCAAGCAAATATTACTCTATAAAAATAACTAAATGAAAGATAAACAAGATAAGGATTATAGTAAACTTATATAATAAATAATATATAAATAATCAATATAGTAGGAAATTAGATTAGTACTTTTTCTTTAAAATTATACTGTTCTCTATACCTTTAACATTTGAATTAGATAAAAGGTTCTTATGTATTCTTAATGCTTCCCTTTTTGAAGAAAATGACCCTACTCTAATTCTATATTTTGTTTCTTTATTGATAAGAGTTTCGAATACATAAGCATTAAAACCTTCCAGAATAAGAATATCCCTGATATGTTGAGCACTTTTCTTGTGATTATGTGTAGCAACTTGTATTATATAAGGATTTTCAGGATTGATATTATGGTCTTGATATTCATTATCATAAGATTTTAGATTGTGAATTATTGGTTTCTTTGTTTTCAGTTGAGTCTTATTGTTTTCTTGTTCAACACTAACATCTGTTTCTTCTTTTGGTTTTGTTTGCACATCTTCTGGTTCTGGATGAGTATAACTTTCTCCCTCTGTACTTGATGTATCCATCATTTCTATAGTCTCTTCATTCTCATTCTGATGAATTTCAGGGTCTTTAAAGGAAATGGAATTATCCTTAAAGAAGTTATTATCATCAGAGCCAATTTCCCCTGTTATATTCTCTTCTATTAGAGCATTGTTCTCTTCTTCAATATTGATACTATCATCACTATTTTCACTTAGATAGGAATAGGAATCTTCATAATCATTTACATAATCATTATTCATTGAATTGCTTTGTAGAGTAAATTTATCAAAGTTTGGACCATTAGCTATTGAATATCCTGCGAAAAAAACCACCAAAATTAGTAATAATGTTATTGTTATGATAATTGTAGATTTATTTTCTCCCATATTTTTTTTATCCTGGTCGGTATTAATTCTATCAGACATAATCTTGCTCCTCTAATATCGTTTGGATGATACTCTTCGTTTTATCAATCAATGTTTTTTTTGTCGAATTATTGTCAATTATATAGTCGGCATTTTCTATTAATAGATTAGGAGTAGGCTGGTTAGATAGAATAAATTTGATTTGGTTTAAATCTCGATTATCTCTTTCCATTCCCCTTCTATAGATGTTCTCTATATTGGATAATACTGCAACTACTCTATCACAAATATAATCAAGTTTTAGATCAAATAATAGAGCAGCATGGATAATCAGCTTTTTATGTTCACTTAACATTATATCTTTCTTTATGCTTTTTATCATATAAGGATGAACAATCGAATTTAATTTAGCAAGTTCTTCTTGTGAATTGAATACAATTTTACCAAGTTCTTTTCTCTCTATTGTTCCATCTGTTAATATATTGTTTCCGAATGTTTTGACTATCTGCTCTTTCTTTTTAATCAGCGCATCATAACCATATTTATCAACATCAACCTCAAAGAAGCCATTTTTAATAAAGACTTCTGCTACAGTAGATTTACCAGAAGCATATAGACCAACAATACCAATAATCAATTTATCATTAAAGTCTTTACTTTTATCAATATTCATATATTAAACCATAATCAATCATTTCATTTACTATACTCTTAAAAACAGGGGCAGCCGTTCTAGAAGCCCATTTTTCACTAATTGGGTCTTCAATCAAAACTAAAATCACAATAGGATCATTGTAAAATTTTACAACTCCAAAAAATATTGTATTAACTTTACCCTCATCATATGTTCCATCTTGGCTTAATCGTTGTGCTGTTCCAGTCTTACCAATAATATCGATACCTTTAATATCAGCTTCTTTACCAGTTCCTCCTCTTTTCACTACCCCTCTCATTAATTCAATCATAGCTTTTGATACAGTTTTTTCCTTAGCAGGACTTAAACCTTTAATAGAAGGATTAATTTTTTCTACTAATTCACCTTTAGAGTTCCTTACTTCAGATACAAGTAGAGGAGTGGTAACAGCTCCACCATTTACAATTGAACCTAGAGCAACAGTTAATTGAAGGGGAGTAACGCTAATCTCATATCCAATTGAAATCATCGCTTTGCTTTGCTCAGAACCTATTTTTTCCTCCGGTTTAAATATACCAGCACTTTCAATAGGAAAATCTATTCCTGTCTTTTTTCCAAAACCATACTCCAAAATTCCAGGATAAAAATCCCTATCATCTATCTTCATCGTATTTCTTATAATACCAACATTAGATGAATATTTAAATACATTTTTAAACTCAAGAATATTATGATTTGTATTTGGATGTATTATCCTACCATTTATATCTACTGGAGTGCCACAATCTGTTTTTGTCTGGAATGTTATAAGGTCATTTTCAAATAATAATGATGATGAAAAGACTTTAAATACAGAACCCGGTTCTACGGCTTCAGCTAAGGCTGAGAAAGGGGTTGGTCTCCTAGTATAAGGGTCATAATCAGGAATAGAACACATAGCGAGTATCTCAGAGTTAATTGGATTATAGACTATACCTACTCCACCTTTAGCCGAATAGTCATTTACTCCTTTAATTAGATTTTCTCTTACAATTTGTTGAATCTGTTTATCGATGGTTAAGTATATATCATTACCAAAAAAATTTTGAGGTTGATTATTCTCATCTAAACTCATTAATACATCATTATACTGCTTTTCTAAAGCTTCTAGACCAACATTCTCGCTCCCTACAAAACCTATCAAATGAGACAAAAGAACTCATCCTAAAACAGCTTGGATCAAGGCTTGACGATTCATGCATCTTTTACCTTAGATTTAGCAAGCCAAAGCTGATAGAAGAGAACACTTTTTATCTGACAGATTACGGAAACTGTTTTCATATTAAGATAAACATTGCATGTTTTCCAAAAAAAAGAGAAAAAGCAGAAAAAATAATTCAAAAGATATTTAAAACACAAGAACAGACCAAAGACCATGTTTAACATGAAAAAAGAATTTACCGTAACACCATGGGAAGTCTCAGGAGACGTTGATTATAAAAGACTGATTACAGAATTTGGAATAAAAGAGATAGACAGCAGTCTTCTAAAAAGGATAGAAAAAATTGCAGGAGAAACTCATTATTTCCTTAAAAGAAAAATATTTTTCGCCCACAGAGACCTAAACTGGATCCTTGAC
>CAYUUC010000242.1:0-5643 GCA_964447635.1 uncultured Spirochaetia bacterium | reverse complement strand
AAAGGAAACAAGTGGAGGAAAAAGCTGAGGAAAACGAAAGAAATTACAAATCCCTATTCGATAATATGTTAAATGGTTTCGGGTACTTCAAAGTTATTTGTAATGCCAATAATAAACCTATTGACTTTATGTGCATAGAGATTAACGATGCTTTTGAAGTCATAACTGGTATCAATAAAAGAGATGTAGTAGGTAAGTATGTTAGTAAAACTATTCCTAAAAATTTTGGGGAGGATTTCAATTGGATTAAAAACTTCGGTAAAGTCTCTATAGAAGGAAAGAGCATTAGGATAGAAAGCTATTCTGTCTTTCATAAAAGATGGTTCTCTATCTATGCATACTCCCCACAAAAGTACTATCTAGCAATACTACTAGAAGATATAACCCGTAGAAAAAATATTGAAGAAAACCTCAAGAGAAGTGAAGAGAGATATAGAGCGGTAGTAGAAGACCAAACCGAACTAATACTAAGGTTTCGTAAAGATGGGATTATCACTTTTGTTAACGAAGCATGTAGCAGATACTTCCATAAAAGCCGGGGTGAACTTATCAATGATACTTTTCTAAGCTATGTTAAAGTAGAAGACCGAGCACAACTGACCCGTTCAATAAATTCATTAACCATAGAGCATCCTATATTTAGTATAGAACATCGATTAATTCTGAGTAATGGAGAGTTAAGGTGGACCAGATGGAATTATCGGGCTATATATAATGATAACCAAGAGCTTATCGAATATCAGGCAGTAGGAAGAGACATCAGCCGGCAAAAAGAAGCAGAAGAAGCGTTAATTAAAAGTGAAGAAAACTATAGAACTCTATTACAATCGATTACTGATGGAGTAACGGTAATTAACAAAGATTGGGAAATTATTTTGGTCAATGATGAAATTCTCAAAATGGCGGATAAATGTTGTAATGGGAAACAGGATGACTGTATCGGTACAATTTTAGGTATTGATAAGAAAGATATTCTTAGAATTTACGAAGAAGTGATGGAAAATAGAAAGACCCGTCTATTGGTTAATAAATTTAAAATAAACAATAATCAAGACCTATGGATTGAAAATCGAATTTATCCGGTACCAGAAGGAATAATGTGTATAAGTACTGATATTACCGAGAGAAAACAAGCAGAAATTGCACTTAAAGAAAGTGAATATAAGTATAGAACTTTCATTGAGCTCGCTAATGACGCTATATTCCTCGCTGAAGCTGATACAGGAATCATAATCGAGGTGAATAAACAAGCTGAACAATTGTTAAAAAGACCTATGGATGAAATAATAGGAATGCATCAATCTGGTTTGCATCATACTGATATAAGAAAAGAGAAGACAAAAGAATTTAATAAAACTATAGGGGGAAAAAAGTCCAAATATACCGAAACCAAAGTCATTGATAGTAAAGGAAATGTTATTCCGGTAGAGATTAGCGGAATAGCTTTCAATATTAAAGATAAGAAATATGTATTGGGTATCTTCAGGGATATTCGTGAAAGAAAAGAAAAAGAAGAGCAAATGAGGGAAATTTACTCTGAGTTAGCAGTAACCAATAGAAAACTTTCAAAAGTTAATCTAGAAGTAAAAAGAGCTAATAAAGACTTATCCTACAAAAATGATGAATTGATACGGATAAATAAAGAGCTTGAAAGACTAAAAAACAATCTGGAAGCAGTTATTAATAATTTCCCCAATGGTATCATTATCCTATTCTCTAAGGATTTAGAGATTATTCTCTCTAGAGGAACTGGTCTTAAGAAAGTCGAACTTGACCATACATTGTTAGAAGGTAAAAAGTTACCCGATATCAATAATCTGGACCAATCCATAATTGATAAATTAGCCAACCTTTTTGAAAAAGCAATCCAAGGTGAAACCAATGAGATGGAAATTCGAGTTAAGATTTTTGATTATACAATTAAAGTATTGCCTATCCATGATGTTAAACATGAGATAATAGGCGGTTTATGTATTTTAGAAGATATAACTAATCAGAAGATTATAACTAAGGAATTGAAGGAAATAAATCATCAGCTCAACCAGGCTTTAAGACAGGTTAAGGAAAGCGAGTTAAAATACAAAGCTGTTGTAGAAGACCAGACAGAACTTATCTGTAGATTAAATAATAACTTTGAAATTATTTTTGTTAATAAAGCATTTCTAAAGTATTTCAATATAGATAATATTGATGAAATGAGCAATGATTATTTCATTAAGATTATACCCGATGAAGAGATTGATATGGTTAGTGATAGTATAAAGAGTTTGAGTTACAAAAATCCTATTCAGATTATTGAACATAAGATGATTATTAACGGTAATGTTAAATGGTGTAGATGGACTTATAGAGCGATTCTCGATGATGGTAATAATATTATCGAGTATCAATCGGTAGGAAAGGATATAACTGATGAGAAGAATGCTTATCTGGAATTGGAAAAAAGTCAAAAAAGGTTTAAAGCTATTTTCGATAACGCAATAGTCGGAGTTAATGTAGTAAACAAAGATGGAGATTATATTCAATTTAATGAAAAATGGGCAAAGATGATTGGATATTCTATGGATGAAGTATATAAATTAAACAGATTTGATATAACTTACGATGAGGATAAACCTAAATGCAAAAATCTGATGCAACTTATGCTAAACAAAGAAATTGATAGTTACCATATTGAAAAGCGTTTCGTGAGGAAAGACGGGAATATATTCTGGGGGGAGTTATCTGCTTCGCCTATCTATGATGAGTCCGATAATGTCAACATAATCATTGGTATAGTAACGGATATCACGGAAAGAAAGGAATCCGAGCAAACCCTAAAGAAAACCATGGATGAACTTAAACGCTCCAATGAGGAATTGGAGAATTTCGCCCATACGGTCTCCCACGACTTAAAAAGCCCTATCAATGTTGTGATAAGCTATATCAATCTTATAAAGAAAGATTATGCCGAAGCAATGGGTAAAGAAGGGATGGAACTTACCGATATGGTTATGGAAAGGTCTCATAAGATGATTGGGATGATAGATAATCTACTAGCTTATGCTCAGATTAATCTAAAAGGTAAAACCTTTACTAAATGCAATACTAATGATATTGTTCTTAATGCTCTGAATAATATAGAGGTAGATATAATAGAAAATGAAGCAAAAATCCAATATTATAAACTGCCCAATGTCATTGCCGATGAAACTCAATTGATAAGCGTTTTTCAGAATATAATATCAAACAGTATCAAATATAGAAAAGAGGATAAGAAACCTATTATTAATATATATGCTGAGGATAAAGATGACCAATGGCTCTTTAAAGTGGTGGATAATGGAATAGGTATAGAAAAAGACGAATTGGATAAGATTTTTAATATCTTCCATCGGGCTAAGAAAGCAAAATCAATTAGCGGATATGGTATTGGACTGTCTTCTACTAAAAAGATTATCGAGAGACACGGGGGGAAAATTTGGATAGATTCCGAAGTTAATAAGGGTACCACTGTATCATTTACCATTAAGAAATAAACATCCTATAACCCATCCAAAATAAAAATCAAATTATCTATAAGTCAAATACTTGCCTTTTTAAAAAATCTTAATATCTTCTTAGATGTAATGTTATATCAGTATAGGGAATCTGGTGTGAATCCAGAACTATCCCAGTAACTGTAAACCGGATGAAAGCAGGATATCAAACCACTGAAAGAAATTTCGGGAAGGTCTGCTAGTAGGATGAAGGTAAGTCAGGAGACCTGCTGTTATAACTAAAATCCAGATTTGGCTCTTCTGGGAAAAGGGCGGGGATATCAAACGATTGGTCTTTCCTAATAACATGACCTTATTGTATATGTTAATTAGTAAAACCATTTCAACAAATAGACCCCATCCATTTTCCCGAAGCATCGGGAGTTTTTATGAATAAAGCTTTATTTATTAGCATCATATTTTTCATCCTTTTTGTTATGCTTTACTGTCATCCTAAAGATAAATCTCATCCTTTAACAGATGGGCAGAAAGGCGAGGATGGCATCTATACCGGATATACATTCGCTAACACTGTAACAGAGCATAGCGGAACTGAACTCGATGGTTATCCTTCGGAGAATGCTCTTAACGGTGTCTTCGGAGAAGGTGATTATGCAGGTTCGCTGGATGTCTTTGTGATTGGTGAATCAAAGTATGCCATCTTCTCGTGGGATGGTAAGAAGCTGGTCAATGGAGAAGGTGATGACCTTAAGGTGTTCGAAAATGGTTTCTATACCGGTGGGACAGATGACAGCATGTCCTTGGACCTAGGTATGGTGGAAGTATCTAAAGATGGCTTAGAATGGCATTCCATACCAGTCACCTATACCGAACAACCATATGATAACAGCCCCTATGGTAAGCTTAACTTCATAGGAACGAAGCCTGTTCATCTCAATTTTGATGATGATGTACTTATAGAGCCATCATCAGAGGAGGCTGGCGGGGATGGATTTGATTTGTCTGATGCAGGTATTGATGAAGGAGACTTTATCAGATATGTTAAGCTAATCGATGCTGGGGATACATATCCTGATGGACAGATAGAAAGCAATGGCATCGATATTGATGGTGTATGTGCTTTTTACTGGATAAATGAATAAATCGAACCTTAGAGAGGAGGAATTGATGAAAGGCATAGCTAAAACTATATTGATTATATTGATTATCTTGGTAGGATTGATATCCATAGGCTGTGATGGTTACTTCTTCCCGGATTACCCCGACATAGAGGTAATAGGGGAGTGGTTAGCCGAGGGAGTAAACCAATATGGCGATTGGAAGCAGAAGCTGGTTATAACCAATGCCAAAATTACCAACCATTGGATGCAAAGCGAAGATGGTGACTTCTCGGACGCAGAGTGGGAGATATTCTGGGAAGCGAAGATATATGATTATGATAATAACATCTTCAATGGTGGAGAATTCGGGAGTGGTGACCATGGTTATATGGTAATCAAGTATACAATACCATCACAATATCATCCAGAATCAGACGGCAAATACATGGTTTTAAGATGGCAGAACCTAACCGTGTTCTCGAATGAAACAACAATGGAATGGACGGAAGGTTTCAAGATACAACCAGAGACAGAAATAGGAGATTGCGGAGTGGAAGGAGCATACTGCGGTGTTTACTTCGACTCTATGATTGATGCTAAGGAACAAGCACTTGATGAAGAAGGCTTCTTTGGGTGGTTTTCCGAGGTCATCAAACAATAACCCTTTGATAAAGATATTAACCTGACCTGTGTAACATCTTTTGGTGAAGATAAGGTTTAATCACAGGTCAGATTAATAATAAACATTAACATTTATAAGATAAGGAGAAAAGTCAAAAATGAAAAACATTACAAGATTGTTTTTACTACTATTAGTAGTGTTGCTTATAAGTATGACACTTGGATGTGTACCAACAAATGATGGAGGTGATAGTGGCGACTCTGGCGATGGTGGCGATTCTGGTGATAGTGGTGATGATGGAGCTACTGATATTGAAGTGATTGGCACATGGACAATCGAACCAGCTCAGTGGCAGGAGAAATGGGTAATCACTAACGATACGATTATCTACTGTGGAAGACAAACAGCAACAGATGATTGGGCAGTGAATTACGAAGCTGAT
>CAYUUC010000241.1:0-5671 GCA_964447635.1 uncultured Spirochaetia bacterium | reverse complement strand
TACAAAAGAAGAGTTCTTTAATTATATATATGATTTTATAAGTGAAGAAATCAAAGAATATACAAAAATTGGTTTTTGTTTTTCTTATCCTATGGAAAAATATCCAAACAAGGATGGAAAACTTATCCAATGGACTAAGGAAGTACAAGCTAGTGAAGTTGTAGGAGAGTTTATAGGAAAGAATCTTCTGGATATACTAAAAAAACATGATGGGATAAATAGAAATATTGTACTTCTTAATGATACTGTAGCGAGTTTGTTTGGGGGAATAGCTAATGCGAATATCAGAGATTATGACAATTTCATCGGATTAATTGTCGGTACTGGTTGTAATACGGCATATATTGAAAAACAGGTTAACATACCAAAATTGAATCAGGAAAATGTAAATCTAGATGAGGAACAGGTAATTAATATTGAATCTGGTAATTTTGATAAGTTACATATAACACAATTAGACAAGTTTATAAATGATATGTCTAAAGACCCATACAAACAAGTATTGGAAAAGATGGTTTCTGGTAGATATATGATGAAATTAATATATCTATTGACCAAGATGTTAATAGATGATGGTATAGCCCCGGAGATGAATGATATATGTGAGTTATTGAAGGATATAGAGCTAAAAGATTTAAGTGAATGGGTATACTATGGCGATAACTGCTCTAACGCTTTCTTTGTTAAGCTAAAAGCATTAAATCCATCAAATAATCAAATCAAAGTTTTTACTATGGTAATTCAAACGATCATAAATCGGGCTGCTTCCATTGTAGCAGTAAAACTATCAGCAATCATATATAAAAGAGGGAAGGGCATACATATCCATAAACCCACAGCAATTGTAGCAGAAGGAGCTGTAATCGAAACATTGCCATATTTTAATGATTATCTACAACACCATATGATTAATTTATTACAAGAACTAGGAGATTATTACTTTGACCTAATCCATATTAATAATTCTAATATAATTGGAAGTGCTGTAGCTGCTTCTGTCAATTGTTAATGTATTCTTAGTCATAAGTTTTGGTTTATTCAAAAATCTCCATTATCTTAAATTAACCAATTTTTATTGACATATATAAGCGTTGATATATTAGAAGGAGGAATATAATGGGTGAGGTAAGAGTAAGGTATGCCCCCAGTCCAACGGGTTTTCTACATCTAGGAGCTTTGAGAACAGCTTTATATAATTACTTATTTGCTAAGGCTACCAATGGGTCTTTTATACTAAGGATTGAGGATACTGATAGAACAAGATATGTTGAAGGTTCAGTAGAAGATATAATAAATGGTATGGAATGGGCAGGAATAACCATCGATGAAGGTCCAAATAAAGGTGGAGACCATGGTCCATATGTCCAATCTCAACGAGTGGAATTATACAAAAAATATGCAAACCAGCTATTAGAAGATGGGTATGCCTATAAGTGTTTTGCCACACCGGAAGAGTTAGAAGAGATGAGGAAAGATAAAGGTATATCCGGGTATAATAGGATGTACCGTGATGTTCCTCCTGAAAAGATAAAAGAGAAAGAAGAACAAGGTTTGTCTTATGTTATACGGTTTAAAATGCCTTTGGAAGGTGAAACCGTCATAGAAGATAAAATCCGTGGTAGGATAGCAATACAAAATAAGACTTTACAGGATTCAGTCATATTAAAATCAGATGGTTACCCAACATACCATCTAGCAGCGGTTGTTGATGACCATCTTATGGAGATAAGCCATATTTTAAGAGGGGAAGAATGGATAAACACTACACCTTTACATGTACAGCTATATAAGGCTTTTGGATGGGAACATCCGATATTTGCTCATCTTCCAGTTATTCTATCAGCTACTGGTAAAGGTAAAATGAGTAAGCGTGATGGAGCAACTCAGGTTAGAGAGTATATAGAACGGGGTTATCTACCTGATGCTATGGTCAACTTCCTTGTAAACCTCGGATGGGCTTATGATGATAAGCGTGATGTATATGATTTAAAAGAGTTAGAAGAGATTTTCGATATAGAAAAAATAGGAAAAGCTGCACCACGTTTCCAGATTGAGAAATTAAACTATTACAATGAATATTACATAAGAAAGATGGATGCTGATGAGTTAGTAAAATATGCTAAACCTTTCCTGAAGAAAGATGGTATAAATATTGATAAAATGAATGATAACGAAATGACTAAGTTAAAGAAAGCTGTAAGTATTGTACAGGAAAGGATAACCTTATTATCTGACATTGGAAATTGGATAAGGTTCCTATTTGAGAAAAAACTACATTATTCAAATCCTAAAGACCTTATCCAAAAGAAGATGGATAAGGATAAGGCAATTAATTTATTAGAATCAGTTATTAATATTATTGAAAATCTTGAAAGTCTGGATAATCCGGATAAAATTGAAGAGGAATTGAAAAAACTATTATTAGAAACAGGATTAAAAGGTAGACCTTTCTTTATGACTATTAGAATTGGAATAACTGGTAGCGCTGTTTCTCCTCCCTTATATGAATCCATAGAAATTCTAGGAAGGGATCAAACTATAAAGAATCTAAGACAATCTATTGAGACTATAAAAGGATTAACTTAGGGTAAAAGTAAATACTATAAAGGAGAAGCAAGATATACATTCTCCTTTATATTAATTAAAAATCAATTTTTTCTATGATTTATCTCTTCCTTTTTTGCTAACTTCTATTGTCTTATCGTCTACCTTACGAGAATATAAGAGTTTTACCCCGGTTCTATTAGTTATGGGACATTTTCCTCTTTTCTTCTGGTTACCTATTAGGTTTTTTCCTCTATGGCTTTTTCCCATTATTTTGTTCTCCTTGAATATAATTTCTATTAAAATAATGATTTTTACCTAAAATTCAATAATTTCGTTTAATATTTTTCATTTAAATTAATATTAGATTAGTGTGGGTATTGGTTCTAGTTTGATATTACATTATATATGTTGATTATTTGGAATAATCTTAATACTTTATTTCTAATTAAATATTATAATCATTTTAGAGGTGAATATATGTCAGAGCATTTAAAACATGTCTTAAAAGAAGATAAAGAAATATACGATTTAATAAAGAAAGAAGAAGAAAGGCAGGTGGATAAGATTAGACTAATTCCATCAGAAAATTATGTATCTTCCGCTGTTTTGGAAGCAACAGGTTCTATCCTAACCAATAAATATTCCGAAGGGTACCCCAATAAAAGATACTATCAGGGGCAGGAATTTGTTGACCAGATAGAAATAATAGCGATGGAGAGGGCAAAGAAATTATTTAAAGCAGACCATGCCAATGTTCAACCTTACTCTGGCTCTCCAGCAAATGCTGCTATGTATTATTCTTTCCTTAAACCTGGAGAAAAATTCTTAGCTATGGGTTTACCTTTTGGTGGACATTTAACTCATGGATGGCCAGTTAGTTTTTCCGGTATTACATTTAACGCTATACATTATGCTACAGTGAAAGATGGAACTAATGCAGGTTATATCGATTATGACCAGGTAAGAGATTTAGCCAAAAAAGAAAAACCTAAACTTATATTATGCGGTGGTAGTGCTTATCCCAGATTGATAGATTTTAAGCTTTTTAAAGAAATAGCAGATGAAATAGATGCTTATTTTGTATGTGATATGGCTCATATTGCTGGATTAATAGCGGGTGATGCTCATCCTTCTCCTATACCATATTGTGACGCTGTAACATCAACCACCCATAAAACATTAAGAGGACCAAGAGGTGGTTTAATCTTATGTAAAGAAGAACATGCGGTAGAAATTGATAAGAAAGTATTTCCTGGAATGCAGGGCGGTCCTCATGACCATTCTATCGCTGCTTTAGCTATTGCCTTGAAAGAAGCTGATACCCCTGATTTTAAGAAATACTCCCAGCAAATTGTTAAAAATTGTAAAGCCATGGCTGAAGAATTATTAGCTATGGATTATGATTTGGTATCCGGTGGAACAGATAATCATTTAATATTGATTGACCTAACCAATAAGAATGTTACCGGTAAAAAAGCAGCTAAAGCATTAGATAGAGCTGGCTTGGTTCTAAATGCTAACTCAGTACCTTATGATAAAAGAAAACCATTTAGCCCTAGTGGTATAAGATTGGGAACACCTGCAATTACTTCTCGTGGCTTTAAAGAGGAAGAGAGCAGGATGGTTGCTAAATGGTTGGATGAGGTAATTAAGAATATTGAGAATGAGGATGTTATTCAAAAGGTTGCAAATGAAGTAAAAGAGTTATGCAAAAAATTTCCACCGATGGGAATTGTAGTCTCTGATTAATACATAATATTTGCTATTATCACTCCTATAAATCACAGTTTTATTTTAATTCAGAAATTAGTTATATTATAATAAATCCAAAATCAAATAAGAGAGATTATCTATATGAAATATAGCAAATTTATATTTTTTTGTGTTTTTTTAATATTCATTTTATCTAATAGTATTATTGCTCAGGATGAGTCAGAACAAAATAAAGAAGAAATTCACATAAATTACTATTTACTATTCGATTGGATAAGGGAAGAACCGATCCTTGAGATTCCTGCTGAAGATATAACACTATATCCATTTTACATTCAGAAAAAGGAAACCCAGGAATTTACTTCATATAGACATATTTGTAATTGGAAAAGCATAGGAGCAGATAAAGCTGGATTAAATATATCTCGTATAGCAGGTTTTGAGTCTATGTATATTGTTAATAATTATCGGTCTTTGGAATTAAAGGATTTTGGTAAGTTTGTGGTTCCAGGAAATATATCATTTAGTTTAAATAAAAATGATTATATAGCAAGAAGTAACTCTGCTAATGTAGAATTCTCAAGTAGTATAGAAGATGGTATTAGGACAATTGTTTATAGTGAAGAAAAAGATAGAGAAATCATTATTAAGGTAGACCAATCAAAAGATGATATTGTAACCTATAAGAAGTTTTTGAATAATTCTCTAACCATGGAAGCGGAAATATCCCCGGATTTATCCAAATTAGAAATCTGGAATAGGTTCGCTGGGCAAGCTATATCTCTTTATAAGAAGAATAATGATAAAGTTAGTCTACATTTACCAGGTTTATCTTATAAATCAAAGATTGATGGTAATCAAACATTAATTGAATCTGCTGATAGAAAATTATCAATTCTTACCAATAAGGATAATCGCATTATATCAATAGAATTGGAAAGTAATAATAAGACTAGATATGCTAAAGATTTTGAGTTTTTCCCGGATTATATTTTGACTACAGAATTTGATGTTATTGAAGGAATAATAACCGAAAAAGAAATTGGTTATGATGATATAATACAGTATGAAATTAAGAAAAATGTAGAAGATGTGGTTTTTTCTAAATATGAGTTGAACAAAGATTCATCATCAGCAACTTTAACCAAATATCAATCTGGAAGGGAGATAGTACAATATAGATATTCTTATAATAATGGTATTATTCAGTTAGATGAGAAGATATATATGGATATAGAAGAAGATGACCAAACAACCATATCTTATAATAATAATGATACTAATATTTATATATATAGAAACAATAATAATGTTTTTACTATCAAATCTAATAATATGAATGTATATAATAGTATAAGGGGAACTGGGTCTTATATTAAGAATTCGAATATTCTTCTATCTGATAATGGGT